>ONSF01000035.1 GCA_900320425.1 uncultured Eubacteriales bacterium
AAGGAATTACCAAATGAAATGTTAAAATTCCGTGAAAAATTTATTAATCAAGGTGCTGAATTAACTGTAAATTATAAAAATAGAAATTTATCAAGTGAAAAAACAACTTTCATCTTATCAGGAGATATAACTGATGAATCAGCATGTGTAGGTAGCAATGAAGTTAAAATTAATATAAATGGAATAGATTATTTAGTTTATGGAAATAAAACTTGTGAATTACATCTGAAAAAGAAATTAACACTTCCAACTAGATGTTTAATGATGAAAACTGGAGAAGCAGTTGACTGTATGATGGAATCAAACGAACAAATTCAAGGTTCTAATGTTTTTTATGTACCACTAGATGAAAAAGAAGGTGGATATGTATCCGTTAGTCTACCCAATGCAACTTATTCAGGACGTGACATTAACTTAGATGGAAATAATAAAAATGATGAAGGATCATACAAATGTGAATATAACATTATCAATGGAGATAAACCAATCTTTAGACAAATAGAACTTAAAGATCCATTTTTAAAAACTTATAATAAAGATAGAAAAGTTGGAAAAAATTGGAATAATACAGATAATGGTTTAAGTTTTAATTTTAATTTTGAAAACATTATAAAAGATGATATTTGGAGTAATAATTATTTATTTAGATATACAATGAGTAAGGTTGATGTTGCAAACATTAATAAAAATACAAGAGAATTAGGACCTGATAGTTATTTAGGAAATACTTGTTATATTAATAGTGATAATAAATATGTATGTGATTTTATAAGACCTCAAGCAGGATCTGATGGTAACAATTTATTTTTTACGAAAATAGAAGAAGGAAAAAATAATTAAAAAAGTAACTTGATATTAAAAGAAAAATATAGTATACTTAAAAATATAGTAGGAGGTGGGATGTGAAGACGGCAATGTGGGCAGTATTTCTATTCATATTAGGAATTATTGGAATAGTGCTTATTAATATATTTGGAAATATTACCACAACAAACCAACAAGATTATACTTTGATAAAAAATACAACAGAGGCAGCAATGCTTGATGCATTAGATATTGCATCATATAGAGGAGGCTTTTATATTTGTTTTTCACCATCAAAAATTCACGATGGAAATACTCAATCAGAAAATGGAAAACAAACTATACAATTTGATAATAAAAGCGAATATACAATTCGTTTAAGACGACCAGGAGTTGAAGCAAATTCAAATGAAATATGTAATTTGTTAGTAAATGAATATAAGATTAATCAAGATGTATTTATTGAAAGTTTTTTAAGAAGATTATCAAATAATATAAACAATAATAAAAGTTATCGTGTAACAGTTCAAGAAGTAATTGAATATCCACCTAAGGTAAGTATTAGAATTGATACTTATAATACTTATAATTCAACTGAGTCAACAACACTTGAATTCAGTGAAGGAGATTTTAATATTCGTAATCAAATTGATGCGATATTAGAAGAAAAATATTAGAATAAGAGAGGGAGAATTTTATGAAAAAATTAAAACAAATTTTATCAAACAAGAATACGGTTACCTTTATTGGAATTATTTTAATCGTATTAGTATTATACTTTTTTTACAACTGGAGAGTAAATCAAGCAACTAGTCCTATTAGAGTTCCTTATGCATTACAAACTATTGCACCACGTACTAAAATAACTAGTGATATGATTGGATATGTTGAAATTACTCAAACAGCACTAAAAGGAAATGTACTTACTAATGCCAATACGCAAATTCTTGGAATGTATACTAATGTAAATTGTGAAATTCCAGCAGGAAGTATGTTTTATGCAAGTGCTGTAATAAAAGAGGAAGAATTACCAGATGCTTTCCTTCTTAATCTTAAAGAAGGATATGTTGCCTATAACTTTGACGTATCTATGAAAACTACTTATGGTAACTCTATGTATCCAGGAAATTATGTTGACGTATATTTTAGATATGAAGATGATAATGGTCAAAAAAATATTGGTAAATTAGTTGAAAATGTTGAAATTCTTGCTGTTAAAGATGGCGCAGGAAAAGCAGTATTTGAAAATTCTTCAGAAGATAGAAGTCCAGCACAGATTATCTTTGGTGTAACTGAAGATATTCATTACTTACTTCGTAAAGCTGAATATATAACTACCAATAATAATAATATAATTTTAGTTCCAACTAATGCATCATTAGAATTAGAAGAAGGAGAAAAAGCTCCTATAAATGTAACAAGTGATACAATAAAACAATATATTGAATCTAAGGCTGCAACAGCACAATAAGAGGGATTTATGAATCAAGGTATTAATGCATATGATTTAAATCCTTCTTCTAATCAAAATAAAACTAATACGGAAATAAACGCTAATTTGTTTTCTAATATTGACTTTGGACCTTTGAAAGCTTATTTAGATGATGATAATATTACTGATATTTCTTATTGTAATAATGGACAAGTTTGGTTGAAATCTCTTGATAAAGGTGAATATAGAGTAGAAAATCCTGGTATTAATAATGAGTTGATGGAAAAAATTGCTTTTCAATGTGCAAATATCATGGGAAAAACTTTTAATATGGCAAGTCCCTTACTAGATAGTGAATCTTCAGAACTTCGTATGAATTTTATTCATGATTCTATTGCAAGAAATGGAATTGCAGCAGTATTTCGTAAAACACCAGCTAAAATTCGTTTAGAGAAAGAAAAAATTGTTGAACAAAAGTATATAACAACTGGAATTCATGACTTTTTAATTGAATGTGTTAAAGGACATTGTAATATTATTGTAAGTGGTGAAACCGGTTCAGGAAAAACAGAGTTAGTAAAATATCTTGCAAGTCATACTGCTTTTAATGAAAAAATTATTACAATTGAAGATACTTTAGAACTTCACTTAGATAGAATTTTTCCTGAACGTGATATCGTTGCTATGAAAACAAATAATATAGCATCATACTCTGATGTATTGGTTGCTTGTATGAGACAAAACCCAAAATGGATATTACTTTCCGAAGTTCGTTCAGCTGAAGCTGTAACAGCTGTTCGTAATTCTATTTCATCAGGACATAACATATTATCAACAATCCATGCTGATAAAGCATCTAGTATTCCATATCGTTTATATAGTTTGCTTGAATCTAATATTGATGTTGAACAGTTTATGACAACAATTTATAGATATATTCAACTTGGTATTCATGTAAGAGCAAGATATGATAAAGTAACTGGAAAATTTATGCGTGAAGTATGTGAAGTTACAGAATTTTTTGTTAATGAAAAAAATGAACCAAAGTCAAACACAATTTATCGTAAAAACATTGATGGAACTGAAGTTATAAATGGACCATCAGGTTATTTGATTGATTACCTTGAAAGTCAAGGTGTTAATTTAGGAGAAAAAAAGTTTGATGGATTAAATTTTGATCCACCATTTAAAGAGGATAATAAAATTCAAAATACAGTTAATAATATGAATAGTAATACAAATGTTCAATCTATTCCTATTAATAACACTTTAAATAATTATAATTCTACACCAAACACTAATTCTAATATAATTGATGTAGAAGAAATATTGTAAAAGAAGAGGTGATAAAATGGAATTTTTAATTGTATTACTTATTGTAATCTTTGTTGCCTTATATAGAAAAAGTAATGGAGAATCTTTATATAATTTTGTTACTACTAGTATAGGAAATATTTATGATAAGTATGCACCATATTCTTTTAAAAATATAAGAGAACGTTGTAAAGAAATGGGACTTGAATATACAAAAAAACAATATACTATTCAAGTAATTACATTTGCGTCTGTTGCATTTATAATTTCTTATTTATATTTTTATAATATTATTATTGCTGTAATATATGTAGCAGTAGTTGTCTCTATTATTCCATATCTTGCGTATCTTCGAAATAAAAGACTTTATAGTGAGTTTATTTTTGAACAAGTTCAAGTATATGTTACTAATACTATTATGGAATTTCAAACAACTCAATCATTTGTTAAAGCACTAGAAGGTGTATATGACTCAGGAGTACTTGAAGAACCATTAAAAACAGATGTAAAAGTTATGATTGATTTAGCATATCACAATGGAGATGTAGGAGAATCTATTGAATATATGAATAGTAAATATGATTTTTATATGACACGTAATATGCATCAATTATTTTTACAAGTGACCCGTGAAGGTGCTCATGATACAGTACAAGTTTTAGATAATATGTTACTTGATGTAGATCAATTAGTTGAAGGAGTATATCAAGATAGAATGAATCGTCAAGCATTTCATAAATCTTTTGTTACCTATGGTGTTACTTTGTATTTAATGGTCATGGCTGTACAATGGTTAATTGGAAAAGAAACCTATATTAGTTTAGTAAATTCTAACATAATAATGAATATTGGACTTCATATTGTAATTTTATTTAATAGTTATTTTCTTCTATCTGGAGAAAAATATTATAACGAGAATGTAGGTGCTGAATAATGGAATTTGCGATTGTTGTATTAATCATTTTATTTGTACTTAGTTATGGTGGTGCCATAAATACAAAAAAGTTATATAGAGATAATCAAGCACTATTTGCAATTCTTAAAGAAAAAGATTATGATTTTCTTGTAAAGGTTAAATATGAAGGAAACATGGATCCTGATATATTATTTGAAAAAAGAATAAAAAATTTAATGATATGGTTTGCGATTGTTTTAGCTGTTCTATTATTTAATTTTAGTTGGATTAATTTAATAATTGGTGTTATTATATTAATTGTTCTTTATAAAGATCAGTATACAAGATTAAAAGGTTATTATAAAAAGAATTTAACCGTTATTGAGCAAAACTTACCATATTATTTAAAAAGTATTGAAATTCTTGCTCAACATTATACTATTCCAGTTGCAATTTCAAGGTCAATAGAAACAGCTCCTGATATGTTTAAAGAAGGTTTACAAGAAATGGTTGCCAAAATTGATGCAGGAGATTCTTCAATAAAACCTTATTTGGAATTTGCTGAGAAATATCCTGTTGGAGATTCTCTTCGTATGATGAGACTTTTATACCGATTAAGTATTGGAGCACAAGAAAATAAGCAAGAGCAATTATCAGTTTTTTCAAAAAGTGTTTCATCTTTACAAAATAAAGCAAGAGAAATGAAATATGCTGCCCGTCTTAATAAGATGGAAAAAAAGACTCTCTCTATGTTAATGGTAACTGGAGGAGGTACAATGTTAATTATTTTCTTTGCTATGATGATGATGATGATGAATATGTAGTTTTTTTATAAGACTTGTTGATTTTAGATAAAATAAATGCTATACTAATTAGGTAAATATAGAAAGGAGATTTAAAAATGAAAGAAGCGAGTGGTGAATTAAGTATGACTTTAGTAACAATTATTGCTGTTGGAGTTATTGTTACAATATTTGCTGTATTTTGGCCAAGAATTCAAAATGCTATAAATAATCGTTGGAATAAATTTGAAAATGAAGCTGGTCACGCAATGATCGTTACAAATTTAAATAAATAAATTAATTAAGGAGATGTTAGTATGAGAGAAGCCGTTGGTGGTTCATTGTTATTTTATATTATGATAGGATTTATTTTTGTTTTTATTGTATTTATTGCGGTAATTATGAATTATGCAGCGGCTTATCGTGCTAGTAATTACGTTTTAACTATGATTGAAAGAACAGAAGGAAATGTTCAAATGGGAACATCGAAGGATACTTCTGATAATAATACTTTATATGGTGCTTTAAGAGAACGTAAGTATTATAATAGTCTTAGTGTTTGTTGTAATCAAAATTCTAATGGTGCGATATATAAGATTACAACTGTTGTACAATTTGATTTACCATTAATAAATGTACATTTACCTTTATATATAAATAACGAGACTAAAACTCTCTATAATGTAAAATGTAATACTGATTATCCTGAGTGTAGGTGATTTATATGAATATAATTGTTACAAATAAATATAAAGATTTAATTTATAGTACTAATATTGAAATTTTAAAAGAATTAAACGGTGTTTTTAAAGTAAGTCAAATAGCAAACAGTTTTAATTCTATTTTTTATAAAAAAATTATAATTGATGCAACAGCATTAGAAGATTTTCCTAAAGAAAATGTTTTAAAAGAATTATCTAATAGTTTTGATATGGATAAACTTATTTTATTTTTACCACCAGATAATCCCCCACCAAAAAACTTTTTATCCTTCTTAGTAAATATCAATATTTATAATTTTACCGATAACCCTCAAGGACTTATAGAATTAGTTAAAAAAAGTAATACTATAAACGAAGTAAAAGGATATTCAACGGTTAATAAAACTAAAGGTGAAAATATTAAAGAAGATGATTCAAAAAATAATGACTTATTTAATGAATTTACTCAAAGTAGAGTATGTTTAGGCTTTATTAATATAACTGATAATTTATATAGTACTAAATTAATATATATGTTAAAAAAGAATTTAGAAGAAATTCATAAAAAACAAGTTTTAGGTGTAGAAGTAGATAAAAACGACTTTAAATTTTATAATACATCTAATATGTATTCTATTTCTAGTAATAGAATAAATGAATTTTTGAATTTAAATCAAAATGTTGATGTTATTTTAATGGATATAAAGATGAATATGGAAAGCTTTTGTGATAATACTATATACTTAGTAGATCCATCTTTATTTGAAATTAATAAATTATTATTTCAAGATAGAATGGCTTTTCAAAAATTAAAAGGAAAAAAGATTATTTTTGTTAATAGCTTATTAACTAATCAAGATGTTGAACAATTTGCTAAAGAAGCTAATATTAGTGTTTATTATAATCTTCCACCATTAAATGATAGAATTCAAAATAAAGAATTAGATAAACTACTAATAAAACTAGGAATAATTAATGAAAATAACAATAATAATAAACCTGTAAAAAAGGGACTATTTGATTTTTTCAAATAGTTTTTTTTGTAAATAATGTTTTAAAATCTACTATTTTATTTTATAATAGATACGTGGTGTTATGAAAAAGGTAGTTATAATTGGTGCTGGACCATCAGGACTTTCTGCAGCATATTTTTTATTAATGAATAGTAATGAGTATGAAGTTATTATTTTAGAACAAGATAGTACAGTTGGAGGAATATCTAAAACGATTAATTATAATGGAAACAGAATGGATTTAGGTGGTCACAGATTTTTTACAAAAAAAAAAGAAATTAATGAATTATGGAAAACTTTATTACCAATTCAAAATAAACCTAGTATAGATGAGGTAATTCTTAAAAATAATAAAAATTATAAAGAGGGCGGAAATGATTCGGAAAAAAATGATAAAGTATTATTAAAAAGAAGAAGAGTTTCACGTATATATTATCATAAAAAATTTTTTGATTATCCAATAAATTTATCTTTGAAAACTATTAAAAATTTAGGAGTATACGATACTTTATTAAGTGGTATTAGTTATATTAAAAGTATTATAAAAAAACTACCAGAAAATAATTTAGAAAACTTTTATATAAATAGATTTGGTAGACGTCTATATGAAATTTTTTTTAAAGATTATACAGAAAAACTTTGGGGAATAAGTCCTGATAAAATTGATTCTTCGTGGGGAAGTCAAAGAGTTAAAGGAATTTCTATTAAAGAAGTAATAGTTGATTATTTTAAAAGAATATTTAAGATTAAAGATAAAAATAAACAAACTAGTTTAATAGAATCATTTTATTATCCAAAATATGGTCCTGGAGAAATGTATGAAGAAATGGCTATTAATATAAAAAAAATGGGTGGAAAAATAAATTTAAATAGTCAAGTAATTAAAATTAAGAAACAAGAAAATAAAATTTTATCTATTGTTTATAAGGAAAATGATATAATAAAAAAAATTGAAGTAGATTATGTAATTTCTTCTATGCCAATTAAAGATTTAATTGAAAGTATAAATAATGTACCAAAAAAAATTAAAAGAATAGGAAGTACTCTTCCTTATAGAGATTTTTTAACTATAGGTTTAATTATTGATAAATTAAAAATTAAAAATAATACTAAAATAAAAACACTGAATGATATAATACCCGATACTTGGATTTATGTTCAAAGTCGTGATGTTAAACTTGGAAGAATTCAAGTATTTAATAATTGGTCACCATATTTAGTAAAAGATAAAAATACGATATCTTTAGGACTTGAATATTTTTGTAATGAGAATGATGAGTTTTGGAATAAAAAAGATTTAGAATTAAAAGAATTTGTTAAAAATGAATTAGTAAAGATGGATCTTATTGATAAAAATTGTAATATACTTGATTATCATGTAGAAAGAGTAAAAAAAGCCTATCCTGCTTATTTTGGTAGTTACAAAGATTTTCCTAAGGTAAAAGAATATTTAAATAATATAGATAATTTATATTGTATAGGAAGAAATGGAATGCATAGATATAATAATATGGATCATTCTATTGAAAGTGGTATTGTTTGTGCAAATAATATTATAAATAATATTAAAGATAAAGAAAATATTTGGTCTATTAATACAGATATTGATTATCATGAGGAGGAAAAATGAATTTTATAAAAAAATTTAAAAAGTGGAATCCATCTATTTATGCAACTATATTAATCTTCTTAATACCTTTTTCATATTTTTTAATAACTAAATTTAAACTAAATAATGATTTTTGGTTTTTAGTTAATACTGGTAAACTTATTTTAAATAAAGGATTTATTAGAATAGAGCCATTTACTATACATGAAAATTTAGTTTTTATTCCGGGACAATGGTTAACAGATATTATTTTTTATTTAATATATAATAAATTTAATATATTAGGAATGTTTATTCTTGAAATTACAATAAACTCTTTAATTATCTTTTTAATATATAAATCATCTTTATTAATAAGTAATAAAAGAAATATTTCTATTTATATAACAGTAGGTATAGATATAATCTTTTTAACAATGGAAATATTAACTACAAGACCTCAAATGTTTGATATTGTTTTCTTTTTATTAGAATTACTTTTTTTAGAGTTATATATTAAAAAGAAAAAAAAATATATATTTTTTATTCCATTAATATCTTTATTATTAATAAATTTTCATGCATCTATGTGGCTGATGATTTTTGTCTTTTTACTTCCTTATTATGTTGAATACTTTATAAAAAAAATTAAAAAAGAAAATACATTTAAAATAAAACCTATTATAATTATAACTATATTATCTTTTGTATTTGGCTTTTTAAATCCATATACAATTGATTCTATTCTTTATTTATTTAACTCTTATGGTATAGAAGAAATAAATAATTTTGTTGCTGAAATGCATGTAGTTACTGTTAAAAATGGATTATTTATCTATATTATTATTTTTATGGGATTATTAGCTTTTTATATAAATAAAAAAAATAATAAAATAAGATATTTTTTATTATTTATTGGTACAACTTACTTAACTTTATCTCATTCTAAAGGAGTTTTATTCCTTCTTGTTGTATTAGGGTTTATATTAGGAGATTGTTTTAATAAAAAAGAAATAAATATAAATGAAACTAAATTAATTAAATTAGAAAAATTAATTTATGTTGTATTAATTGTAGGGTTTATAGGTTTTAGTTTATTTAATATTAAATTTACTTATGAACCAAAATTAAAAGAAATAGCTGATTATTTAGATAAAAATGCTACTAAAGATATTAAATTATTTACCGGTTATAATAATGGTTCATATTTAGAATATCGAGGTTATAAATGTTATATAGATCCTCGAGCTGAAGTTTTTTTAAAAAAATTTAATAAAAAAGAAGATATTTTTTTAGAATATTATAATGTAATAATAGGTAATATTGAGGTTAAAAGTTTTTTAGAAAAGTATAATTTTGATTATTTGTTAGTTGAACCATCAATTGAAAATTTAATTGTTAAAGAGTTAAATAATAATGAAAATTATGAATTAGTTTTAAAAACAGATGAATATGAAAGAAATTATCACATAATATACTATTTATATAAAAGAAGATAAGAGCATTAATTTTTGCTTGAAATTCTATATATTTTATTGTATAATTCTCTCGTGGTGATAGCTATGTGTAATTCAGATATGCAATTAATTTTTTCAATTATTAAAGAAGTATTAAGAGTAGTACATTTTTTTGTACCTATTGTTTTAATTCTTTTATGTACGGTTGATATTTTTAAAATGGTAGTTAGTAAAAAAGAAGATGAGGTTAAGAAATTAAGAAAAGATGTATTTGGAAAAATTTTGTATGCTGTTCTTATTTATTTAATACCATTTTTAGTTCCATTTATTCTTGGAGCTGTTGATAAAATATTACCAATGGATTATGATTCTAGTTGGTATGAATGTTGGAATAGTGTAAAGAAAATAGAAGAAAAATAAATAAATTGTAAAAAATACTTGATTTATTTTTAATAATTTAGTAATATTATATTAGATTTAGGAGGAATTTTTATGAATTTATGTAATGATAATATGGTGGTTTTAGTGGGGGCTATAAAGACTGTTTTTACTTTAATTCAAGTGGCAATACCAGCTGTTTTAATTATTCTTGGTACAATTGATATGTTTAAAGCAATGACAAGTGGTGATGAAAAGAAAACTAAAGAAGCAAGAACAACTTTTATAAAGAGGTTGATTTATGCTGTTGTTGCATTTTTGATTCCATTTATTGTAAGAGTTATTTTTAGTTTTGTTGGTGATACTATTAAAGTAAATAATCCTGAGGATATGTCTGCAATGAGTGCATATGAACAATTCTTTAAATGTTGGAATGGAACGGCATCAGCTGATTCAGGAAGTGGATCAAATAGTACATCTTGTTGGTATAAACTAAATGGAAGATGGATAAGTGGTAATTCAAATACATATGAAGAATGTTATGATGGATTCCAAAATAACACTAATTATGGAGATTTTTGTTGGGGACCACAATCTGCTTGTGATAAATAATTGAAGCAATATGCTTCATTTTTCTTTAGAGAGGTGATTTCTTTGATATTGGATTGTACAGATGTAGTTACAAAAATGTGTTATGATGTTGATCCACTTTTAAAAGTTATTAAACTTATTATTAGTATTTTACAATGGTCTGTTCCAGCTTTATTAATTGTTTTAGGAACCATTGATATGTTTAAAGCTGTTGTTAAAGCAAATGATGAAAAAGTTGTGCAAGAAGCTAAAAAGTCTCTAATAAGACGTCTTATCTATGGAGTTATAATATTTTTAGTTCCATTTTTTGTGGAACTTATATTAGGACTTGTTGCTGATATGTTTCCAAGTGAAAATGATGAAATAGGAGCAACTTCTTGGATTTCATGTTGGACAGGGGAAGTAGACACTTCAAGTTGTGATGATATTTTTGAAGAAAATAGTAGTAATACTGAAACAAATGATTATGATGATTGACAACTTTATTGTTGGGTATATAAAAATAATCAATGGGGAAAAACCAATATAACAGATGGTGATAAATGTGATACTATTAATACATCACAAAAACTTCGTTATTGTTGGGGAACGAAATCAACTTGTGTATTAAATCAATAAAAAAATTAATAGACTGAACAATTTTATCTTTATAAAAATTGTTCAGTCTATTTTAATTTGGTATTTTTAAAACTTGACCAATAGATAAATTATTACTTGTTAAATTGTTTATTGATTTTATTTCATTTACTGTTGTATTAAAAGAAAGTGCTATTCGGTATAATGAGTCACCAGATTTTACTGTATAATTAATAAAATTAGATGGTGTTTGATTTTTACTTGGTATTTTTAAAACTTGACCAATTGCTAAAATATTGCTTGTTAAATTATTAATTTCTTTAATTTGATTAATAGAAGTTTCAAACAGGGATGCAATTTTATATAAAGAGTCTCCTTTTTTTACTGTATAAGTAGAGTAATTTTCAATTTGATTATTATTTCCTGTTAAACTAGGTATTTTTAAAACTTGATTAATTGCTAAAGTATTACTTGTTAAATTGTTTATTGATTTTATTTCATTTACTGTTGTATTAAATTTAGTTGCTATAGAATACAAGCTATCTCCTTTTACTACCGTATAATCACTATAAGTAGTATTTTGACTAGAATTAGATGCTGGTATTTTAATTTTATCTCCAATTGCTAAAGTATTGCTTGGTAAATTATTTATATCTTTTAAAACATCAACTGTAGTATTATAAAGTTTAGCAATAGAATATAAACTATCACCAGATTTTACTATATACGTTACATACATATCCATTTCTTCATCATTTCCTGTTGTATCATTGTCTAATTCTTTGGTATTTGGAATAATAAGTTCTTCTCCAACAATTAAAGCATTATTAGTTAAATTATTGGCATTTTTAAGTTCATCTACTGTAATATTAAACTCTTTAGCAATCGAGAATAAAGTATCACCACGTTTTATAATATAAATATTTTTTTTTGTTAAATAATCATTTATGGCATTTGCGGTGCTTTCGACTAAAGAATTTAAATTATTAATTAAAAAACTATTATCAAAACTATTTTTAGGATTTCCATAACTTACTATTAAATTATTATTAGCCTTACTTTCTCTAATAATTTCATAAAAGTCTAAACTAGTATTACTAGGATTTCTTAATTGATAAAATTTTATAATACTTTGACCTAATGATTCTATGGCATCACTTATATTACGCGATAGAGTATCTATTTCTTTTAAACCATATACAATTTCACTACCAGATTCATTTGAATCTATCAATTCTATCGTAATTACTATTACGTCATCTTGATTATTAATTAAGCTATTGATACGATTTAATCTATCGGATATAGTAATTGATGTATCATCATCTCTTGTTAAATAGGTATCTATTCCTAATGATTTTAGTTTATTTTGTAACTTTTTAGCAAATTCTAAATTCCAATCCTTTTCAATAAATTTTCCAGATACAATACCACTATCTATTCCTCCATGACTTGGATTAATAATAACTTTTTTCATAAATCACCAATTAATTGTATGAAACTAATTCTATTTTATTAATTTCTATACTTTATACTTTCATAATTAATATTTAAAATAATTCCTATAATAAATAAATAAGAAATTAAGCTAGTTCCTCCATAGCTTATAAAAGGAAGAGGAATTCCTGTTATAGGAAGAAGTCCAATGGTCATTCCAATATTTTGAATTTGTCCATAAAAAAGCATAATGAAGATTCCTAAAATTATATATTTATCAGTCAATATTATTTTTTTTAGAGTAAGTCTTAAAATACTTGTATCAAAAACCAAAATAATAAAGATTAAAAAAATTGCTCCTAAAAATCCAAAGTTTGAAGTCCAAGTTGTAAAAATAAAATCTGTATAAGACTCAGGAAAATAAACCGGATTTTTTAAATATCCAAAACCAAATAATCCAGATGATGCAATTGCAATTAAACTATTTTCTAGTTGATAACCACTTGAATTCATCCAAAATAAAACTCTATCAATTCTATAAAACATATCTTGTCCTATTAAAGAAATAAAAGTATCTTGTTTAAAAAAATATAAATATAAAGTAATTCCTATAAATAAAATTAAAGTACTAAAGAAGGTAATATACCAAACTTTATCTAATTTTAAAAATAAAAAGAAGGTAAATAAAATTAAAAAATAAATAATTACAACACCAGTATCTGGTTCTAAAAAAGTTAATAAACTAGGGATAAGTGTTAATGTTAATAATTTTAAAAGAAGAACAAATTCATCTTTTCTGGTTATCTTTTTTTTCTTTTTAAATTTAGAAATAGTAATAGATAATGTAATAATTAAACTTATTTTCATAAGTTCAGATGGTTGAAAACTAAATGATCCTATATAAAACCAACATTTACTACCATTAATACTAACTCCAAAAAATAATAAAGATAAAAGTAAAATATTAATTCCTATGTATATTAAAAAGTTATATTTTTTTAATAAAGAAAATCCTTTAAAAGTTGTAAAAAGTAAAAAACAAGAACCAATAAAATAAAAAATAATTTGTTTTAAATAAAGGTTTTTTAGTTCTATTTTTACAAAAACTCTTGTTGCATATATTGATAAAATACTAATTATAAAAAAAAGAAATAAAGATATTAAAAGCTTTAAATTAAGTCTATTTGTTTTCATAGTTATAGTATGAATATAATTCATAGTTTTATACTAATGACATAAAATAAATTGGGAGTGATGTATGAAAAAGTTACCAAAGATATCTGAATTTTCTTTATCTAATTCAATTCACAATAATAAAAAGGTATTTGATAGTTTAAAGGAAAAAGATGCAGATAAAAAAATAATAAGTAAAAAAGAGATTAAAGTTAAAAATAAAAAAGATATATTGACTGTTAAAGAAAAAATAAAAGAATTAATAAAAGGTAATAATTATATATTTAATACGAAAGTAATATTAGTATTTGATGATAGAGAAGAAGAAGTAAATATTGCTGGAGTTGTGAATAATCATATTATTACAATGAATAATGAAATAATAAAAATAGATGACTTAAAAGATATTAAATATTAAAAAAAAACGGATATTTCCGAATTTTTTTTTAAAGTCCTTCACTTTTATACATTTCGTATAATTCTTTAAATCTTTGAAAATGAACGATTTCTCTTTGACGAAGCCAAAGAAGTGGTCCTAAGACATCTGGGTCATTGGTTAAGTCGATTAAGTTTTCATATACAGCTCTTGCTTTTTGTTCGGCAGCCATATCTTCCATTAAATCAGCTTTTGGATCTCCTGTAGTTGCAAAATACATAACGGTAAAAGGAACGCCATTTGCATCGGTTGGATATAAGGCTTTTTTATGTTCAGCATAATGTGAATCAAGTCCAGCCTCCCTTATTTCTTCAAGACTAGCATCTTTCATTAATTGATAAATCATAGTAGAAATAATTTCTACATGAGCAAGTTCTTCAGTTCCAATATCTGTAAGTAATGCTTTACCACGATTATCAGGCATTGTATATCTTTGATTTAGATAACGAAATGCTGCTGCAAGTTCGCCATTAGAACCACCATATTGTGTTACTAAAAGTTTTGCAAGACGTAAATCTTTAGTTTTGATATTTACAGGATATTGTAATCTCTTTTCATATTTCCACATACTAATTTTCCCATGGCCATATATCGTTAACCCAAGCAAATGGTATATTTTCCATATTACTAGATACTGTTAATGGACCAAATCTCCTTTCATAATTTTTAACCTGTTCAGTTTCCATTTTTTGATATTTATTAAATAAATTTAAAGCATTGGTGTTATTTGGATAATTATCTAAAAGTAAATTAAGTTCATGTTTAGCAAATGATAATTGCCCAATATTAAGTAATAATTCATCTCTTTCTGAATTAACCGGAATTTTTACAGGTTTTAAGTTTTTATAGCTCTTATATAAATTTTTAAATAGATTTCCTTTTACATAACCTTCATATGTATTAAAAAGATTAGAATTTTTATTTATATTTGTGTCCATATTCATGTCATTTTCTGTATTAACATTTGTAAAGTAATCTATTTCATCAAACATATTAAAATTCATTTTTCCTCCTCTTTGTAATGTATTTATCTTTTCAAATTTGATATAGGTTATATGACTATTTTTTTGTAATAATTTCCTATTTTTTTCATAAATTTATATTGTTTATAAAAGTGTCAAGTCAAAGAGAAATTTGCTAATTTTATTTTAATATGTTATAATTTCTATGCAAGGAGACGTTATGAATAAATTTTTAAATATAGTATTAAAAGGAATGTTAACGGCATTTGTAATTGTTATAGTAGGGGGATTGTTATCATTAAATTTAAAGACTCCTATGAATACTTCAATGGTATTAGTATCATCTAGTCTTGCTAATTCTATAAAGACTACTCAAAATACTAAGACAGAAAAAAATAAAAATGTAGTGGTTGAGGAAGTAGCCTTAAAAGATGAAGTTGTTGAATTAAAAGAAACTGAAGATAAAAAAGAAATAAAAGATGATAAGAAAGAAACTAAAGAAGTAAAAAAAGAAGAAGTTAAACAAGTTGAAACTCAAAAAGAAGAGCCAAAAAAAGTAGAAGATACAAATAGTAATCAAAATAATAACAATAATAATAATAGTAATAATAATCAAACTCAAACTATTATCGAAACACCAAAAGGATCTTACTCGCCAAATACAGAAACAACTAGCGGGGCATCTAATAATACCTTTACTGGATATGTAACGGCTTATGGACCAGATTGTTATGGATGTTATGGTAGTATGACTGCAAGTGGTGATTATGTGGGAGAAGGAAATATTTATTATAATCATCCAACTTATGGAACTATTCGTATTGTTGCTGGAGATAGAAGTATTCTAAACAAAGTAGTAAGAATATCAGGATTAAATATTTCATCAGAACCTGTAATTGCAATCGTAAGAGATACCGGAGGAGATATTGGTTTTAATAAACCAAAAGGAATTGTACTTGATTTATTATATACAAGTGAAAAAAGTTCTGAAGTATTAAATTTTGGAAAACAATGGGCAACAGTTGAAGTCCTTAATTAAAAAAATATTTATTTCTATAATCTATAAATAGATTATAGATTTTTTTTAAATTATTACTACTAATGTAATTTTTGGCATCATCAAAAACAATTTTATAATCATCACTTAATAAAAGATTATATTTTTCCTTTATGGTTTTATAAATATAATCAATTTCTTGATTATTTAAATAAATATTGTTTTTTAAACTAAAAGAAACAATATTTTCTTTTGTCATATTTTTAATATAATTTTCTATTATTTTATAAAACATAATATCACCTAGTAAAGTTTATTCATAAAAATTTAAAAAATATCAATAATAAAAAAGGTGATATATTTAATGAAAAAAATTAATTTTTTAACTTTTATCTTATATTTATCTTTTTTAATTATTGGTATTCGTTTATTTTCTTTACAAATAATAGAAAGAGATAGTTATTTAGAAAAGTTAAAAAAAATGAATGAAAAAATTGTAAGTGGTGATAGTATGCCACGAGGTAAAATTTATGATAGGAATGGAATAATACTTGTTGATAATAAATTAGTCAAAACAATTTATTATAAAAATGTCGATAATTTAAAGACTAAAGATGAAATTAAACTTGCTTATTTTATAAAAGATTATTTAGAACTTGATTATAGTAAATTAACTATAAGTTATTTAAAAGATTTTTATTTACTTGAAAATAACGAGGAAATAACTAATAGAATAAGTGATGATTTTTATAAAAAGTTTAAAAGACATGAAATAAGTGATAAGGATTTTTATAATATAAAAAAAAATTTAGTAACTGCTAATGATTTAGAAAAATATACAGATGATGATAAAAAAGCTATTTATTTATATTTTTTGATGACGAATGGTTATTCTTATGAAGATAAAATTATAAAAAAAGAAGTAACGGAATCCGAATTTGCTTTCTTTTCAGAAAGTAATTATAAATTACATGGATTTAATACTAAATATATATATGATAGAGATTATCCCTATGGAAGTACTTTAAAAAGCATTCTTGGAAGTGTTGGAGGTATCACGAAAGAAAATCGTGATTATTATTTAGAAAAAGGATATAGTTTAAAAGATGTCGTTGGAATTTCTAGTTTAGAATATGTATATGATGATTATTTAAAAGGTGAGAAAGAAGTTTATAAATTAGAAAATGGTGATTTAATAAAAATTAAAGATGGAAAATCAGGAAATGATTTATATTTAACCATTGATTTAAATATTCAAAAGTTAGTAGATAACAATTTAGAAGAAGAATTAAGAATTGCTAAAAGAAGTATAAATACAAAGTTTTTAGATAGAAGTTATGTTACAATTTCAAATCCTTCAAATGGAGATATTTTAGCTGTATCAGGAAAAGTATATCAAAATAGTATAATGCAAGATTATAATTTAGGTGCAATTATGGATACGATGGTATCTGGAAGTGTTGTAAAAGGAGCTAGTATATTAGTTGGATATAATGAAGGAAAACTTCGAATTGGAGAGGGAATGGTTGATGAATGTATTAAAATAAAAGCGACTCCTAAGAAATGTTCAATTTATACAATGGGATATGTGACCGATTTAGATGCCTTAAAAAAAAGTAGTAATGTTTATCAATTTAAAATTGCTCTTCGGGTAGCAGGAGTTAAATATGGATATGATCTTCCAGCTCCAATTAAGACTGAGGCTTTTAAACTATATCGAGATTATTTTTCTTTATTTGGACTTGGTGTTAAAACAGGAATTGATTTAGAAAAAGAAAATACAGGCATTAAAGGAAAGATTGAAAATGCTGGACTTCTTATGAATCTTGCTATAGGTCAATATGATAGTTATACAAATATAGAGTTAAATCAATATATATCAACACTTGCAAATGGAAAGAATCGATATCAATTACATTTTTTAAAAGAAATAAAAGATAAAGATATAGTTTTAAAAAAATATGAACCAGTTATTTTAAACAATTTAGATTCTATTGATTCAAAATATATTGAAAGAGTAAAACGAGGATTATCTTTAGTAATAAAAGAAGGAACCGGACGAGGATATATAGATAATGCTAAAAATGCCAGTGGAAAAACAGGAACCAGTGAAACCCTTGCTGATAGTAATCATGATGGTATTTATGAAACTAAAACTATTTCAACTTCATTTGTTGGATACTTTCCAAGTAATGAACCAAAATATGCAATATCAATAACAACTCCAAATATTAGTTATACCAATAATTCTAGTTCCTATATATATCCATTTAATAAAAATGTAATTCATAAAATAACAAGTAACTTAAATTAATATTTGTCTTTTACTATTTTATTTATAAAAGACTCAAATGAATTTAAAAAAGGAAAAAAAATTAGAATAGATAGGAAATTAAATAAAGTATGAATTAAAGCAATGGAATTAGAATTAACTTGATAGTTTAAAAAATTTAATTTAAAAAAATCAAAGATATAAAATAATAGAATAAATATAAATGTACCAATTATATTATAAAATAGATGACTTAGAGCCACTTTTTTAGCATTTTTGTTTGTATGTATACAAGATATTAAAGTAGTAATACAACTTCCAATATTTTCTCCTAAAATAATGGGAGTAGCCATATAATAAGTTAATTTCTTTTTATTTGAAATAGTTTGAAGGATAGCAATAGTTGCACTTGATGATTGAACAAGACAGGTGGTAACAACCCCAATTAAAATACCTAAAATAGGATTTTTTAGACAATTCATTAACTCTTTAAACCAAGAATATTCCATGATAGGATGTAAAGTTGTTTGCATCTGATAAAGTCCAAATAAAAAAAGTGCATATCCAATAAATAAACTACTAAGTCTTTTTCTTTCTTTAAAATATAATAATAATCCTAAAAAAAATAAAATAGGAATATAAGTATTCATATTTAACAGAGAATTTGAAATAGTTTCTTTAGACATAAAAGAAGTAATCCATGATGTAATACAAGTTCCAAGATTAGATCCCATCATAATTCCTAAAGATGAATGAAAACTTATAACATTAGAGTTTACAAGTCCAATTGTTATTATCATAACAATACTAGAACTTTGAACAATAGATGTTAAAATGGTACCTAAAAAAATTCCTCTTTTAGGAGAATTTGTATAATTTTCAAGAATTGTTTTAATTCTTGTTTCAATGTTACCTAAACTATTTGAAAATAACTCTATTCCATATAAAAACATACTAATACTTAAAATAAAATTTAATAATAATTTCATACTATTATTTATTAAAAAAAATTTATTTTATTCCAATCTTAATAGTTTCTAGTTCAAATTAAAAATTTTGTGATATACTTAGTTTATTATAGGAGCTGGTATAAAGTATATAGTAAAAAAAATTGATAAGTATTATTTTAGGATTAACGGGATTTTTTTTAATAATTGTTTTTGCTTTGCCAAAGATATTGTATATTATAGAAGTAAAAAAATTAGAAGAAGAAATACTTGAAATTAAAGATTCTTTAAAGGATATGAAAAAAGAAAGAAACGATTTAGCAAATAGTATTTTGTTTTTTCTAAAAGTTTTTTGGAAAAGGATGTCGAAAATAATCTAAAAGAATATATTGATATTTCTTATAAATTATATGAAATTGAAAATAGTTCTTTTATTTTTTTTATTAATTGTGTTGAAATTATTTTCTTTCTTTGGTCATAATTTATAATAATCCAACACTTTTTATTTTGAAAGAAGTTTTACTAAACCCAATGACTTTTCGTCAGAAATTTGGTACAATAAAAAAAAGAAGGGATACCATGAAAAAAGAAAATTTTACAATTGAAGATATTATTAAGAATATAAAGAAGTATTTAGAAATAGATGAAAATAGTTTATTAAATACTTATAATTATATAAAAAATATTTATGATGAAGATTTATTAAAGGAAGTTTTAGAAACCGTCTCTATATTAACAAGTGTTTATGCTGATATTGAAACCATTAATGCTAGTTTAATTTATAAATTATTAACTAATCATTTAGTAAGTGAAAAGGAACTTTCTAGTAAATTTGATAAAGAAATTATTAAACTTTCAAAAGGAGCTTGTAAACTTGATAAAA
>ONSF01000051.1 GCA_900320425.1 uncultured Eubacteriales bacterium
AATAATCTATACTAATTCTTTAACGGTTTGTTCATAAGAATCAAAAATTCTTGCCATTAACCGTGTATCATTGCCCTTGGTGGGTATCTCACCAAGGGCAGTAAAAATTTCTTCAAATTTTGTAATTTGTGCTGAAATATCTATCATTTTAAAAAATCTCCTTTTTCTCTTTAATATATAATATTTTTAATCACTCTCTACCAGTATTAAGTGCTCCTATTTTACGATAAATGTCAGAAAGAGTAAGATAAAGATTTGCAAAATTATTATACCCATTAATGTCAGTTAAACTCATTTTAGTTTCTGAAAAATCAATTTGACTAGGATTAATACTTGCCGTGCTGCTTAAATTATTAGCATAGCTTGCTGTTCCATGAAACTAAGCCTTACCCTCACCATTTTGATCATTATAATTAGCACACTAGATAACTCCACTACACCGAATATCTTTGTTACACTAAATATCTCCACTACCTTGTAAATGACTATTGGTTAATTCCCAAGCACCTATATGTGCCCAGTTAGAATATAATTTTCCATCTCCACTGACGCCAAAAGCAACTTTATTAGTCCAACTTAAATCTTCATAGGTCTTTGAAGTACCACCTGCCCAAAATATTGGTCTATTATATCCTGCAAATCTAGCCATTCCAACCGCACCATTATTACTAACTAATTTATTAGAATCAACTAACCATCCACCAATTGTTCCGGCAGTTGCTTCAAAAGTTCCATCCCAAGCAATTTTAAATTTTGAATTTATGTTAAAAGGATATAAAGCCTATGATGAATCAATTACTAATTTATTAGTTTTTGAACTAACATCTTTAACAAAAAAATCAGAATTAGTTTCATTTTCATCATTTTCATTTACTATTATTCTTGTTTCTTCTGAATTTACATAAAACCATTTTTTATTTTGTTCATCTTTTTTTACTTTACCATTTTTAACAGTTACTGTTTCTACTGTATAAAGGTGTAATGATTCTGAAGCATTTAATGGTTTTAGTTCGTCAGCCTTACCAACTTCAACATTAAAACTCTTTCCTTTTAAAAATATACTTGTATCTTTAAACCAATTAACATTTTCAACCCAATATTTATAACAAGAATCATTATCTGATTCTGTTGTATAAAGATCTTCTATTTGACACCACTAATAACTTTCTTTATTAGAATCATCATCTCCATATGCTTGAAATAAAGAATTATTATCAAAAGTCTTAAAAGAAGAAGAAATAGCTACAAAAAATACATCATTAGTAAGATTATGATCATTTGAATTACTATTATTATCATATAATTCTTGATAAGAAATTTTATTCTCATCCTTAAATATTATAGTTCCATATTGTAATTCTGAATCATTATAAAAAGTTGAAGCTTTTAGTTGCCCTTTTCCTCCCGTAACTTTTTCTCCTGTTTTTACATTATAAAAATTATTATTTTCATAACTATAAAAATTTAAATGCCACTATTCATTTTCATCAAGAATAAGTTTAAATAAAACATTAAAATTATTATAGTCTTTATATAAATATGAACTTAATTTGCTCAATTCTAGTTTATTATCAGAAACAATTTGATAACAACATTTTTCATCTACACTAGAACCTATATATTTAAAATTCTAATTTGCAAAAGAAATTTTAGAATTTGTTGAATTAATTATACTATAATAATCTGACCCATGAGTTTCAAAACCTTTGTCTTGTGAATAAGAAATATAATTATTTCCATTATATCTAGTCATAAACATAGGAATAAAAGCAAAATCTAATTTTATTTTATTTGTATTTCCACTTGACATTGTATTAATATTTTCTTCTTCGGTTTTTTCAGTTAATCCTGTCACAACATCATAATTTTTTGAGTCTTTCCTCGCTGAAAATCTACTTCCAAGAATAGTGCGAGTCCAAATTCCAGTCTCTAAATTTTTATTAGAAAAACTAATTTTTGCATTATAGCCTTCAATTTTATTATTTCCTAAATCTAACTTAAAACCTTTATAATCACTAGGGTTATAATCCTAAGACTATAAAAAATAAGTATTATTTTTACCAATATTTAATAAGAATTTACTATTTGTACTATTTTTATCAATATGTTTAATAGCAAAATATGGCTTAGTTTCATCGTCACTGCCGTCCATAGTGATGCGGCCGCCCATATTAAAATTAATATCAGTTAAATTGATTTCCATCCCAGTATTATTAGTTTTATTAAAATTTTTAGATTTAATTGAACCAGAATTACCATTTATTTCAATCTAGCCATTTCCCGTAGCGCCAATAGTCATCTAACCATTAGTATCTAACTTAAATGTTTGAATACCTTTATCAAAGCCTAATAATCCAGTTGTCTATGGTGTTACCGTTCCTCCTGGGGCGGCTTGACCAATTTCTCCCATTAAAACACCTGAGAAGCGATTATTGGAATCTTTGCGGCCCGCGCCTACAATAGAGGACATAACGATATTATCTTCTTCATTGATTAATAAATGACCATCCCATTGATTTAATAATGGAGAGCCATAAGGAGTTGCCATCATAATTAATGGCTATTTCCAAATTTCTTCATTATTTAATTTTGCAATTAAATAAATAAAATATTTTTTATTTTCATTTTCTTGTGTATATATAGTTGGAGAAATAACTTTATAACTTTTTTCTCCTTTTGATTCTGAATACTATATTTTTGGAAACATTGATGATAAATATTTATCATTAGTAATATTACTTGTTTGATTACGATTTTTATTATCATATATTTCAATATCCCATTTAAGATTTTTCTTTTCATTAAGTTCTGAATCAAATAACTTTAATTCATCTTTATAATAATTAGGATTTGAATTTCCACTGTCATAAATAATATATTCAGGACCCTGATATATAAAATTATTATATTCCTCTTCCGCGCAAGGAATAGGTAATTTTGTTTCAAAATTCTAGCCTTCATATTGAACTGTACAAGTTAAAATTGTAGCATTATTTCCAGTAATTTTATAATAATAGAATTGTTCATCATCAACACCTAAATCATTATCATTCCCTGGGTCTGGTGTTATATTATAAGTTAAATTTGGAATGCTATTATTCTCTTGATCTCTCAACTAAAAACGACAATAAACAAAAGAACTATTTTCTTTGTTACTACTTGTTAATGCTCGTGACCAATTAGTAACTGGTTTTTCTTTACCATTTTCATCAGTTGTTTTAGGCGTTGAAAAATCGTGTGTAACAATTTCAGCAACTAATGTATTTTTAGAACCATTATTACCTGTAATACCAAAAGTAAAATTCTTAGTTGCTTTATATACAGAACCATTTCTGATAATAAAACAAGAAACAGAATTATTTATTCTCTACTAGGAATAAAAATCATTTAAA
>ONSF01000024.1 GCA_900320425.1 uncultured Eubacteriales bacterium
AGAATGCATAGGATACACTTATTAAGCTTCCAATTAAAACTCCTATTATACTTCCAAGTATTATTTTCTTTTTATTATTAAATTTTACAGTTTCATGACTGTCTTCAACATTTTTTTCTTTAATCATTTTCCCTACCTCACTTACTATGTATTAATCATAGCAAATTTTATATTATTTTTCAATAGTCATCTTGAATTTTTTATTAAAATTAAGTTACAGTTTAGACTAGAGAAATAAATTCTTTATCACGATTATTTTATAATAAAATAATGAATTAAAAAAAAATAAGAAGCTTTAAACTTCTTATTTTGAAGGCATTAATCCAAATCCTGTTACAACTCTTCTTCCTCCAGCAACAGATTGTCCAAATACATTTTTAGGATTATTTACAAGTTTATTATTAATTACCATTTGAGCACTAGTTCCACCATCTAAATTGGCAGCATTATAAGCACCGTATAACTCTAAAGTATCAATCACTTCTTTCATAGTTGGACCACTTCCATGAGTTCCTTCTGTCGCTAAAAATAAAATTACTCCATCTCTTCTTTGAGCTATAGCAACACGGGCTGCTCTATCATATCCTCCAGCACTACTGGAATACTTAATACTTTCTCCATTTAAGATTAAGAAAGGTCCAAATTGAACTCCATCTCTTATTCCCATTTCTACAGCTTCTTCTCCAGTTGCATTAACAAGTGCAAGTTTATTATCTTTTGTAATTCCTATAATATCCTGTTTTTTATTATTTTCAGCAAACATAACTTCTCCATCTTTAATAACATATCCAACAGGAATATCACTTCCCCAACCATCTGGATCGTGAAATCCTCCACCATTAATACAAGCAAGTCCACCAAGTCGCTTACACATATTTAAAATTGTTTCTTGTCCTCCACCTTTACCAAACGACTTAATTGTCATTAACTTAACATTTTCAGGATGATATATTGCTACCATATGGGCATTATATTTTCCAACCTTAACTTTTAAATATTTATATTCATCATTTCCTTTATCACGTTTTAATATGGCTTCATCATATTCATTATCATAACTTTTCTTTTCCGATGTATCAATTACAATTGCATCTAAATCTACATTACCAGATACAGGTATATATTTATTTAAATCAAGTATTTTTTGAACAGTATCCTCATCGTAAAATGTATAAGCAATATATTGATGAGTTTTAGTAACCATAGCAGTATTTACAATGGTATTTCGAAATTCTTCATTGGGTCCATAAAAAAGATAAAAACAAAATCCCGCTATCAAATCAATTAATATAAATAAAATTGTTGTCTTACGCATTACTTAACCTCCACAATAAATGGTGCATAACTTGTTCCATTTCCACTTAGAATTTTTAAATCTTTAGAAACTCCCAAACAAATACGAACATTTCTTTTACTACTAGGTTCACTTTTTAAAACACTTCCATTGTATAAAACTACTTCACCATTATCACTATCACTTAAATAATAATTATTTAAACTACTATTAAACTTTAAATCAGAGCTTGTTAACAATCCAATCTTTGAAGTATATCCAGTAAAATCAACTTCTTTTAAGAAATCTTTATATTTTAATTTTTCTAAATATGTTTTCTCTAAATAATTTTTTAAAGATGAATCTTTATAATTACTACTAGTTTTATCAAATATTTGTTTTTCTTTTATAACTTTATTACTTTCAACTTTTAAATAATTATCCCCTACTTCATATACAATATATATATCATCACCAATATCTAAATAACTTCCAACTTTAATTTGCTTTTTATTACTTTCTATTAAGTAAGGATTATCACGTGTTCCCTCTCCTTTTGAGAAAGTCGTCGAATTTCTTAAAGTAATGACTGGTTTTACTCCATATACATTCGTTGGTTTACTATTAGATATATAAGTTCCTGTCGTATGCCATACATTATTTTTTCCTGAATTATATAACCAATCATATTCATTTCCAGAATTCATATAGGTTTTATTATCATTTAAACTATTTAAATAATCATTAATTCCAAGAAGTCTTATATATGACTTATTATCAGTTTCATCACAACTAATTTCAGATAACTCATATATTTTATCCACACAATAACTTGTTTTTACTAAATTATCTTCTTTTATAATTGGCAGTACTTTACTTTCTAAATATGTCTTTATAGATGATTTATCATAAGTAGTAATTTCTTTATTCCATTCCAATTTATTAATATATTCATCCATTACCAAGTCAAGTGTTTTATCTCCATTTATTCTCATAATTCTAAATAATATTTCATCAACAATAATATAGTTATTTACTTTTTGTCCTTTATAAACATAGTTACCATTTATATTATAAAGTCCATCTCCATTTTCTACTACTTTGGAATCCTCAATTATTTTAGAAGATAAATTAAGTAATACTTCACCACTTTCTCCTTTTGGATTATAAATTTTATAATATTTCATAAACCTTTTACCATAATAAATTCCACATATTAAAACGAAAATAAAACTTAAAATACAAAATATAGTTTGTACTTTAGGTGCAAATATTCTTCTTTTTCTTTTTTTTCTTTTCTTAGCCATACTAATACTCCTTTTATTCAATAATTAGATTATACAAAATTATTTCTTTTAATTCAATATTTTTAAACTTAGAAGATAAAAAAATGTCATTTTTTGTCAATTAAAAAGTAAAGTTTACATCTTTACAAATCAATTTTTTTAAAGTATGATATTTTTAAAAAGGAGAATTTATGAAAATAGGAATCATTGGAACTGGAGCTTATGCTATTGCAATCTCATCTCTACTTGAAAATAAAAATTATGATATTACTATGTGGACAAAAATAGAAAGTGAATTTCAAGATCTAGTAAAAACGCACAAAAATGAAAATGCTCTTAATTATGTCTTAGATAATAAAATCAAATTTACTAAAGAATTAAAAGAATTTGAAAATAAAGATTATTTAATTTTAGTAATTCCAACTAAATTTATAAAAGAGACTATTCAAGAATTTAAACCATTTTATAGAAATCAAGAAATATTAATTGCTTCTAAAGGAATGATAGAAGATAATAATATATTTATTCATGAATATTTAGAAAAAGAATTAAATACAAACAAAATTAGTTGTTTATCAGGTCCATCTTTTGCTAAAGATGTTATCTTAAAGACTCCATTTGGACTTACATTTACATCTAAAAATTATGATAGTTTAAACAAGTGGATAAATATTTTTTCTGATATTTCTTATTTAACAATTGACAAAACTGATGATATTTTAGGAGTAGAAATCTGTGGGGTTTTAAAAAATATTATAGCAATTGCAGCAGGTATTTTAAATGGAATGAATTGCACACCTTCAACTACAATTAAATTTTTAGTTGATGCAAGTCGTGATATACAAGATTTGTTAGAAAAATTAAATGTAAAAAAAGAAAGTTTTTATACTTACTCAGGAATCGGAGATTTTCTTTTAACAGCAACAAGTAAATCAAGTAGAAACTATACGTTAGGAACTTTAATTGGTGAAGACAAGGATATAACTAATTATATAAAAAATACAACTGTTGAAGGATTAGATAACTTAAAAGAAATGAAAAAAGTCTTGGAAGTAAAAAATATTAAATTTCCAATAATTGACATTTTATATGAAATTATCTATAATTCCAAAGAAAAAACACTATTACTAAAATATTTATATAAATAAAAGAAAAACACTTAAGTTTATAAAATTTTAAGTGTTTTAATTCTCTAATATTTCTTTTAATTTTCCTATTTCAAAATCTTCAAGACAAAAATTTTTCTTAATATCATTTAAACTAATATTATCATATTTATTTTTATACTCTATTATATCATCTTTAATATACTCTATATAATGATTATGAAAATCTTCTAAAATCTGATTTATTTTATCATCATAGATAGATAAATCATTTATATTTGTTATTTTATTATTATGTATTTCTATAATATATTTAAATATTAAGTTACTATTATTTGGATAATCATATTCCTTCCCATTTAAATAAGTATTAAAACTATCATTAATAAGTAATCTATAAAATATTTTACTAAGTTCTAAGTTCCCCTCAATAATTTTATTTTGAATAGATTCCATTATATTAATATCTTCCTTGTTTCTTAAACAAATTTCTCTTAATTTTAGATATTTTATAAAATTATCTTCTAAAGAACCTTCTATTTTCTTTTCTAAAAAATATATTTTTAAACTACTTATAAAATCATTTTCTTTATTTATATCTTTTTTTAAAGATATTTTTAGCACTCGAGGTTTTAATTTTCTATATTTACAGATATAATAAGGTTCTTCTTTTTTATTATAATAAAACTTAGGAAAAATATCTTCTTCTAAATATATACCTAAACTAAACCTATATTTACCATCAGAATAAAAT
Organism: uncultured Eubacteriales bacterium; assembly: GCA_900320425.1. GTDB lineage: Bacteria > Bacillota_I > Bacilli_A > RF39 > UBA660 > RUG591. The sequence continues at coordinate 4,420 of ONSF01000024.1, forward strand.
ATTAAATCATTTTCTAGATAAGATTCTAAACATTTATTAATATTTAAAGTTGGAAATTTATTTTTTAAAATATAATTACTAACTTCTTTATTATCAATAATAAATTGAATTAAATTAATTATTTCATTTATATTTTTATGATAATCATAATATCCATAAGATATAATTTCTTGATTATTTATTTTTAATAAATCATAATCTAAATTGTTTTCTTTTTTTATTTTATAATAAATATTATCAAAATTATTTAAATAAATACCATTTCTTTCTTTAATTATTTTCTTTGTTTTGACAAATATATTTAAAATTATTTCTATATCATTTATTTCTTGCTTTAAAGACTTTATTCCATCAAATTCATGCTCAATAAATATAGATATTGCAAGAAGTTCTTTTGTAAAAAAACGATATATAGGAATTAATAAATAAATCTTTTTCAATAAATCAAGAAGCTTTTCATTCTTTAATAATTTTATTTCTTCTTCTAATTCTTTTTCTAAATACTTTTTCTTTTTTATTTCAAATTCATCTATTAATTTAAAATCTTCTTTATCCAAAAATTCTTTTTCATGATACCTTTTTAATATATTTTCTAAATAATAAAATTCCCCTTTAGATAATAATTTTTCTACCATAGGATAAATTATATCTTTTTTTATATATTTTAAATAGGAACTATCTTTAAAAATAATATTTCCAGCATCATATCTATTATTATATTTTAAAAGATAAAAAAGTATATATTCTTTATATAATTCTATTTTTAAATTTAAATCTATCTCATATAGTTTATAGCTTAATTTTTCATAGTTAGAAATTATTTCTAAATAATAATCTATATATTTTTTATTTGGAATTTCTAAGTCTTCTAAATAATATTTTTCTATAATTTTATTCATATCAAATAAATTTAAAGATTTTAAATATGAATATAAATTTTTATAAATTTCAAGTGCCCTTTCCTCTTTTTCAATATGACTTAACATACTAGCAATTTTCAAATAGCTTTCAATATATATAATTCGATATTTTTCTTCATCTTTTAAATCTTTTACTATACTTAATATTTTTTCTTCTAAAAATATCAATTCTTCTCCAAGAAAATATTGAGAAAATTTTTGATATGAATCAATTTGAATATCTATATTAGAATTTTTGGTATCTTTATCGAAAATTTCTAATTGTTTAAAAAATAAATATTTTCTTTCTTTGTAAAAATTATTAAATTCTATTGTAAATATTTCTTTTATTGTATTTTCCTTAAAAAAATAATCTCTATTTTTTATTTCATAAATTATAGCATAATGATAGGCTTTATTAAAAAATTCTAAAGCTTTATTTAAATTTCTTTTTAAATAATCCTTACCACATTCAATACACAAATTAGTTATTTCTTCTTCATTTTCATAAGTTTTTTCTAACTTTTTTATTCTTTCTAATCTAGATTCTTTGTTTATATTTTTATCTTTTATCTTATTTACTTCTAACTCTTTTAATTTTTTAGGAATATCAAAAGTAGAACTATATTCTATTTCTTTATAAACATCAATAAGCATATTTTTATTAGCTTCACTTTTATCATTTTTATAAATATCTTCCCAAAATAAAGCTATATTATCACCTAATTCTTGATCATATTTATATTCTTTCAAGAAAATACTTCCAAATTCTTTTAAATTACTAATATTAATATTATTTTCTTTAATAAAAGTTAATAAATATTCATCGTTATAAAAATTAGTACTATGTAAATTTAAATTTACTTCTGAAAAATTTATGTTTTTTAAAATATTTATTAAAGATGTATTTGAAAACATATCTCTTTTTTCCATTATTTTACTTTTTAATATTTGTAATATTCTTTCATTAACTTTATCTTGATTTATTTGTACTTCTCTTAAATCTAGAATAAATTTTTCTAAATAAGTATTATTATTTAATAAATAGTTACAAATATCATTAACATAATTATTAAATTCTTTATCTAAATCAAAATCATGTAGCTTTAAACTTTTTAATAAATAACTTAAGATAATAAGTCTTTTATCATCTATTACTTGATTTTTACAATAAAATTTAATATATCTTAAATGAAAATCAGAAAAATCATTAATCATATTACAAATCTCTTTAATATCTATTTCAGTATAACTATCTTGACTATAGATATAGTTATAATAATAATCTCTTATTTTTATATCATTATTATATTTACTTCTTAAATCATCAATCATTTTTATTCTATCTGAAATAGAATCTATAAATATACCATCAAGATAGTAAATTAATCTTGATAAATCTAAAGAACTTATATTTTTATTTAAATCATTTAGTATATTAAATAATGTACTTCTTTTTATTCCATATCCACTTAAAGAAATTAATTTAATTGCATATTCTATATTTTTATTATTAGATTCTATTGCTAAATGAATAAGACTATCATATATATCTTCTTTATTACTTGGCATTTTTTCAATTAATTCAGTTAAATACTTGTTAATAACTAAAATTCCATCCCCCAGTTTTCTTATTTCATTGTAATCATTTTTATTTAATAATACTAATCTTTTAATAATTAAATTAATTAACTCAGGATTTTGTTTACAATATATTTTTATTTTTTCTATGGTACTTATAGATAATTCTTTATTATATTTCTTAGCTATTATTTTAGTAATTCCTTCTATCTCATGGTCATTTAATTTTTCAAGTTTTAATTCTTTATATTCATGAATAATACTAAAACAAGATTCTCTTGATGTAGTTATAATTTTTTGATTTTTTAGTGGAAAAGCAAAAGAAAATTCTGAAAAATCATCTATATTACTATCTAAATAATTACTATCATATTTTGGTATATCTATAAAAATAAATAACTCATGTTTATTATTAAATTTTTGATTATATAAATCTATTAAAGAAAAATACTTTTTTCTAGCATCATTACTATTTTTATATTCTAAATATTCTACTTTTAACAAGTTTGTAAGATAATAATTAATTTGGTTATAAAAATCTAAATTATTTTGAGATTTATAATCATTTTCTAAAATAAATAAAAAACAATCTTTATTTTCTATTTTAGAAAAATCATCATATAATTTAGCCATCATTGCTGTTTTTCCAAGGCCAGACTCTCCTGTAATAACATATAAATAATTATTTGTATTAGTAATTAAATATTTAAAATTATCAGTTAGTTCTTTTCTTTCTATGAAATAGTCTAAATGTTTTTTTAAAGTATATTCATTATTTTTTAATGTATTTTCTTGCCAAGAAAGTATTTTTTTATTTATATATTTTTTTTCGATATCATCTGCAATAATACGAACAATTTCATTTTGAAAGTTTTTTTCAATATTTGATTCATTGTAATAAAGAATATGTCGAGGATTTTTATCAAGAATTTTCTTTTTCAATTTTTCTAATTTTTCTTTATGATACGTATCTTCTTGAATTAAAGATTTTTCATTTTCTCTAAAACAAAAAATACAATTATCCATATTATTTTGAAGAAAAGCACCAAATTGAATTTCTAATTCAGTAACACTAACCCTATCTTCTATATTCAATTGATACTTATCAGTAGTCTCTTCTATAAGTTCCAAACTAGGAATCCATCCATATCTTTCACCAATTAAAATAATCATATAAGGTTTACACTTTTTTATTTCGTTAAAACATACTTCTAATACTTTTTTAGCTCCTTCATTACTGTCTAAATTTTCAGTATTAACACCCCATCTTAAATCAACTAGATTTACTTCTTCTTGATATTTTTTTATTTTTTCATTAATAAGTGGTGTAATATATGATTGAAGCAAATCTCTTTCATTTTGCATATCTTGAAATGTACTAGATACAAATATTGATCTCATCGTTTCACCTTCTTTTCTATAGTATAATATAGTATTTAATTAAAAACAACAAATTAATTAATCAATTTTTGCAATTATTTCGACTTTTCTCATGACATTTATTCGTTTTAAAAATAATTATTAGATAAGAAAAAAGGCAAGAAATAATCTTGCTTTTAAATCAATAATTCTCCTTTTTTATTTCAAAATAACTTTGTGGGTGTGCACACACAGGACATACTTTAGGAGCCTCTTTACCTATTACAATATGCCCACAATTTCTACATTGCCAAATAGTATCACCGTCACGAGAAAATACCAATCCATTTTCTAAATTACTAATTAATTTTTTATATCTTTCCTCATGCATTTTTTCAATTTCTGCAACTCCTCTAAATTTTTTAGCAAGAGATGTAAATCCCTCTTCTTCAGCAACACGAGCAAATTCTTGATACATATCTGTCCATTCATAATTTTCTCCATCAGCAGCATCTTTTAAGTTATCAATAGTTTCAGGAATACTACCACCATGTAATTCTTTAAACCACATTTTAGCATGTTCTTTTTCTTGTTCTGCAGTTTCTTCAAATATTGCTGCAATTTGTTCATATCCATCTTTCTTAGCTTTACTTGCATAGTAAGTATATTTATTTCTGGCTTGAGATTCACCTGCAAATGCAGCCATTAAATTTTCGTAAGTTTTACTTCCTCTTAATTCCATATTTACCTCCTTGAATTAATACACTCTAAGTATAACAAATTAAGTAAAAAAAAAAAAGTAATTTTTAAACTTTAAATAGCAAAAATTATTTTTTTTTCATATAATACTTTGATTGGAGGAATATATTTTATGAAGAAAAAATTAATAGCTATTCTAGCTTTTTTAGTAATTTTCTTACTTATATGCGGAGTACTCTTCAAGTTTAATAAAAAGGAAAACAAATTAGAGAAAGTTCGAGTTGCTGAAGTTGCACATAGCATTTTTTATGCGCCTCAATATGTAGCACTACATAATGGATATTTTAAAGAATTAGGTCTTGATGTTGAACTAACTCTTGCAGCAGGAGCAGATAAAGTTACAGCTGCTGTATTATCAGGAGATGTTGAAATTGGATTTTCAGGATCAGAAGCAACTATTTATGTATATAATCAAGGCGAAAAAGATTATTTAAAAACATTTGCTGGACTTACTCAAAAAGATGGCAGTTTTATTGTTTCAAGAAAAAAAATAGAGAATTTTAAACTAACTGACTTAAAAGGTAAGCATTATATTGCTGGACGTCAAGGTGGTATGCCTGAAATGACTCTTGAATATATCTTAACTAAAAATGGAATTAATCCAAAAAAGGATGTAACCTTAGATACAAGTATTGCTTTCTCGGCTATGCAAGGTGCATTTATTGGGGGAACGGGTGACTTTGTATCTTTATTTGAACCAAGTGCCACTTCAGTTGAACAACAAGGTTATGGATATATTGTTGCAAGTCTTGGAGAACTTGGTGGAGTCGTTCCTTATACAGCATATAACGCTAGAAATTCTTATATTAATAATAATAAAGATATAATAGACAAATTTACTAAAGCTATTCAAAAAGGATTAGACTTTGTTCATAATCATACAAGCAAAGAAATAGCTGAAATAATTAAAGACGAGTTTCCAGATACTAATATTTCTGATTTAGCAACAGTTATTGAACGTTACCAATCTGTTGATACTTGGCCTAAAACTACAGAATTTACAGAAGAATCATTTAATCATTTACAAGATATTATGATTAATGCTGGTGAACTTAAAGAAAAAGTTCCATATCAAGATTTAATTTATAAAAAATAAAACAAATATTCTTATAATAAAATATCCCCATTTCTTATTATTAAGAAATGGGAAATATTTTATTTTTTTATTTTATTTATTACAATAACTATTCCTACAATAGATACAATTATTAGACTTATCCATATAATTAAATGAGAAGAATCACTTGTCTGAGGCGACATTACTACTTTTTCATAATAATAAATTACTTCTATATTAGTTTCTTTCATCGTTCCTTCTTTATTGTCAGGATTGTTTACTAATTTATAATCTTTAATCTCTTTTGGTTTCGTTGTATACGAATCATTTAGATGTCCATCTATTATTTCTGGTTTTACTATTTCTTCATTTGTTTCTTTATCTATATATTTTACT
>ONSF01000001.1 GCA_900320425.1 uncultured Eubacteriales bacterium
TACTGGATTTTAATAGTGTCTTAAAATATTTTGTATTTATTTCAAGAAAAAATGTTTAAAAAAAATTAAAAAAAACCGAAACTTAAACATATTAGTGATAGACAAATCACTTCTTTTTTTATATAATTATCTAGTAAAGGTGTTGATTTTATGTATAGTTATATAATTGGTAAAGTTATTGATGTAGATAGTAGTTCTATAACTCTTGAATGTTTTGGAATTGGATATTTAATTTATACTCCAAATCCTTATGCTTTTAAAGAAGGAGAAGAAGTTAAAGTTTATTTATATCAGCAAATTAAAGAGGATGAACATTTGTTATATGGATTTAAAACGATAAATGAAAAGCAATTGTTTTTAAAATTAATTGAAGTAAAGGGGCTTGGACCAAAAATGGCTTTACCAATTATAGCAATGGGATCAATAGGAGGAATTGCTGATGCAATTAATAGAGAAAATATTTTATATTTAAAGAAATTTCCAAAAATTGGAGATAAACTTGCCCGTCAAATGATTCTTGATTTAAAAGGAAAACTTGAAGTTAGCGGAAGTGTTGAAGAAGTAAGTGCTACTGATGAGGTATTTGATGCTTTAATTGCTCTTGGATATAAGGATAAGGATGTTAAGGGTGTAATTGCCCGAGTTAATAAAGAATTAAGTGTGGAGGAACAAATTAAAGAGGCATTAAGATTAATGATTAAGTAGGTGATAACATGAAAAGATTATTAGATTCAGAAAAAGAGGAAGAAGATTTATTAATAGAATCAAGTATAAGACCGTCAACTATTTCTGAATATATTGGACAAAGTGAAGTAAAAGATAATATTAAAGTTTTTATTGAAGCTGCAAAAATTAGGGATGAAGCGCTTGATCATGTTCTTTTATATGGTCCACCTGGACTTGGTAAAACAACGATGGCTATGATTATAGCAAATGAACTTGGAAAAAATCTTCGTACTTCAAGTGGACCAGCAATAGAAAAACCAGGGGATTTAGCAGCAATTCTTTCTACTTTGGAACCAGGTGATGTATTGTTTATTGATGAAATTCACAGAATTCCAAGATTTATTGAAGAAATACTTTATCCGGCAATGGAAGATTTTACTTTGGATATTGTGGTTGGAAATGATGCTAATGCAAGAAGTATTAAGATTGATTTACCACCTTTTACTTTGGTTGGTGCAACTACACGAGCTGGAGATATTACAAGTCCTTTAAGAGATAGATTTGGAATCGTTTGTAAATTAAAATATTATACAAATGAAGAATTACAGTTAATTGTGGAAAGAACCAGTCGAGTTCTTGGAATGCCAATTGATTCATCAGCTGCTCTTAGTCTTGCAAAAAGAAGCAGAGGTACCCCAAGAATTGCAAATCGTTTATTTAAAAGAGTAAGAGATTTTGCTCTTGTTGATGGAAAAGATAAAATTGATTTAGAAACAACAGAAAGTGCACTTGATAGATTAAAGGTAGATATATATGGACTTGATGAAGTAGATCACCAATATTTAGAATCTTTAATTGGAAAATTTAATGGGGGACCAGTTGGAGTGGAGACTTTAGCATCTTCAATTGGAGAAGAAGTTTCAACTTTACTTGATGTGTGTGAACCATTTCTTCTTCAAAATGGATTTATTAAAAGAACAAGAAGTGGTAGGGTTGCAACTCCCAAAAGTTATAAACATTTAGGAATTAGTTATCAAGAAAATTTATTTATGTGAGGTAAATATGGAAGAAAAAATTATTAATATTTCAAATCCTATTATAGAAGAAAAAGAAAAATATGGAGAATATGCAAGGAAAAAAATTAATGTTGATTTTTTAAGAGGAGAAACTCTGGATAAAAGATATGATTATTTAGAAGAAGATAGAACAATAAAAGATATAAATTCATATTTAAATCAATTGAAAGTAAGTAGAATGGAATTACATATAGATTCCTTGAATAGAACATGGAAAAATAGACTTTTATGGAATTTAATTATGTTGTTAATTGGAATTGGGACTTTTTTTGGAATTCCTGAACTTAATCAAATAATAACGTCAACTCTTTCTTTAAATGCAAGTGTAATGGGAACTTTGTCTTTATATTTAGTAGTTGCAGCTGAAATGGGACTATTTTATTATGTAAATCAAAAAAAATTTTATTTTAAAAAAGGTGAACTTGAAAAATTAGAAAATTTAAATAAAGAAATAGAAAGGTGTAATAATATTTTAGGAGAGATTGTTGCTTATAAAGAAAAAGAAAGAGAACATTCTATGGAAAGAAGTAAAATAGATAATCTTGTTATTATTCAAAAAAATCGAGTAAGGAATGCAAGTATGCATTTTGATACAGTTAAATATCGAAAAGAAGCAAGAGAAAGAATTGAGACAGGGGTAAAGGAAATTGTTGCTAATGCGAGAACATCAAATAATTATCGAAGAAATTTAGAATTATATGATATGGATTTAGAAAGATATCAGAGTATGATAATTAATAGAAAAGGAAGTTATAAAAGAATGATGAAAGGTGCTTTAAATTGGGTAAAAGAATCATTTGAAGATTATCCTTATGAGGAATATAGAAGGGGTAGTAAAAGATGAAAGTAAATGATTTTGATTATCCATTAGATGAATCTTTAATTGCTCAAACACCTCTTTTAAAAAGAGATGAATCAAGATTAATGGTTTTAGGAAGAAAGACAGGAATTATTGAACATAAGAAGTTTTATAATGTTATTGATTATTTAAATCCTGGAGATACTTTAGTTTTAAATGATAGTAAAGTAATTCCGGCAAGACTTATCGGAGAAAAAGAGGATACTAAAGCTGTTGTTGAAGTCTTGATGTTAAAAGAAATAGAAGAAAATATTTGGGAATGTCTTGCAAAACCAGCTAAAAGAATAAAAGTAGGAACCATTGTTACTTTTGGTGAAAATATATTAAAAGCAGAATGTATTCAAATAGCTGATGATGGCATAAGAAAATTTAAATTTATTTATGAGGGAATATTTTTGGAAATTCTTGATAAATTAGGAATGATGCCTCTTCCACCTTATATTCATGAAAAACTTGAAGATAAAGATCGATATCAAACTGTCTATGCCAAAAATTTAGGTAGTGCTGCAGCTCCAACGGCCGGACTTCATTTTACAAAAGAATTATTAAAGAAAATAGAAGAAAAAGGTATAAATATTGCTTACGTTACTTTGCATGTTGGACTTGGAACTTTTAGACCTGTAATGGTTGAAAATGTTAAAGATCATTTGATGCATAGTGAATATTATTCTATGAACAAAGAAACAGCCAATTTATTAAATGAAACAAGAAAAAAAGGAAAGCGAATTATAGCAGTTGGAACTACATCTACAAGAACATTAGAAACCATAATGTCAAAATATGGAGAATTTAAAGAAGGATCAGGTAATACAAATATTTTTATTTATCCTGGATATGAATTTAAAGGAATTGATGGACTTATTACTAATTTTCATTTACCTAAGTCAACTCTTGTTATGCTAGTATCAGCATTTTCTAAAAAAGAATTTATTATGAATGCATATAAAATTGCTCAAGAAGAAAAGTATCGATTCTTTTCTTTTGGGGATGCTATGTTAATTATATAGGAGGAATTATGAATGATAAAAAGAAACAATTAGATTATAAAACTTTAAATGAAATGTTAAAAACTGGAAATATTTTATTAAAAATTATTTTAACAATTGCTATTCTTGCAATTTTAGTACTTGTAATTTATTTAATTGATAAAACAAGTGTTTTAGTAACGATTGGAAAAGTACTGGGAATTCTTTCGCCCTTATTTATAGGAATATTTTTATCGTGGCTTTTAGAACCAATTATTAATTATTTTGTAAAAAATAAAGTATCAAGAAAATTATCAACATTTATGGTTTATTTAGTTTTAGTTTTCTTAATAATTTTAATTCTTGCTTTAATTGTTCCTGAGTTTATTTCTCAGTTAAATGAATTGATTAAGAAAATACCTAGTTTATTAACATCGGTTAATAACTTTATTAGTGATATTTTTAAAAGTTTGTCTTCATCTAGTTTTGATACGTCAACTATGAAAGAAAATCTACTTGATTCTATTAATAATTTTGTTAATAATTTAACTACTAATAATTTGTCAGGAATTGTTGAAAAATTAAGTTCATCAGTTAAATTTATTAGTAATATTTTCTTAGGTTTATTAATTGGAATTTATTTATCACTTGACTTCTTTAAGGTAAACAAATATTTTAAAATGATTATTCCTGAAAAATTTCATGATGATTTAAAAGTTCTTAGAAAGTCATTTAATACGATGCTAAGAAGTTATGTAAATGGAACTTTATTTTCTTGTTTATTCGTGTTTATTTTTACTTTAATTGGATTATTATTTTCAGGAATATCTAGTCCACTGTTATTTGCAATATTTTGTGCATTAACAAATATTATTCCATACTTTGGTCCTTATATTGGAGGAATTCCAGTTGTAGTTGTTGGATTTGCCATTAGTCCTGTTACCGGGGTAATTTGTTTAGCAACAGTTTTAATTGTTCAATTTATTGATGGAAATATTTTAAATCCAATTATTGTAGGAAAAGCTGTATCTCTTCATCCAATTACTATTATGTTAAGTTTACTTATATTTGAATATTTCTTTGGAATTATGGGAATGATTCTTGCTGCACCAATTGTTGCAGCCTTGAAATTGATTTTCCAATTCTTTAATGATAAATATCATTTTATGAATAAAATCGTAAATTAAAAAGTTAATCTTTGTTAAATCTATTGCTTTTTTAACAAAGTTTTTTTTATAATATTTACGAGGTATATAAAATATGAATGAAGAAATAATTAAAATATTATCAAGTAATTTAAATATTACTAAAAAGCAGGTAGAAAGTGTAATTAATTTACTTAAAGAAGGAAATACGATTCCATTTATCGCAAGATACAGAAAAGAGGTAACAGGAGCGCTTACTGAAGATAAAATAAGAAATATAGAAGAGATGTATCGTTATCAAGAAAATCTTTATAATCGAAAACTTGATGTTATTCGTTTAATTGATGAAAAAGGATTATTAAACCAGGAATTAAAAGAAGAAATTTTAAGTGCAACTAAATTAGTTGAAGTTGAAGACTTATATTTACCTTTTAAAGAAAAAAAGAAAACAAAAGCAAGTGAAGCAATTAAAAATGGTTTACAAGGACTATCTCAAGAAATATTAAAATTTGTAGATACTCCTGATTTAATAGCCGAAAAGTATTTAAATGATTTTGTTAAAACGAAAGAAGATGCAATTCTTGGTGCAAGTTACATTATTGCAGAAGAAATTAGTGATAATGCTAAATTTAGAAAATATATAAGAGAAAATATAAAAAAATATGGTGTAATAAATACTAAAGTTAAAAAGAAAAATCCTGATGAAAAGAAGGTATATGAAATTTATTATGATTATTCAGAAAAAATTAGTACAATAAAACCTCATCGTATTTTAGCAATAAATCGTGCTGAATATGAAAAAGTAATTACTGTAACCTTTGATTATAATAAAGAATACATTATTAATTATCTAGAAAAAAAATTAATAAAAAAAGATAATAAAAGTGGTGAAATTATAAAATTGAGCATTAAAGATAGTTTAGATAGATTAATTATTCCAAGTATTGAAAGAGAAATAAGAAGTGAATTAACAGAAAATGCTAATTTAAATGCTATTCTAAATTTTAGTAAAAATTTAGAACATTTACTACTTACTCCACCAATTAAAGAAAAATGTGTTTTAGCACTTGATCCAGGATACAGAACTGGAACAAAAGTTGCTGTTGTTGATTTAAATGGAAATGTATTAGATATTACGGTGATATATCCTGCACCTCCTCACAATAAAATAGAAGAATCAGAAAAAGTCATCCTTAATTTAATTGAAAAAGACAAAGTAGATATAATTGCAATTGGAAATGGAACAGCTTCCCGTGAAAATGAAGAATTTGTTTCCAATTTATTAAAAAAATGTTCTAGAAAGGTTGAATATATTATTGTAAATGAAGCAGGTGCAAGTGTATATTCAGCAAGTAAACTTGGTGCTTTAGAGTTTCCAAATTTAACTGTTGAAAAAAGAAGTGCCATAAGCCTTGCAAGACGTCTTCAGGATGCATTATCAGAACTTGTTAAGATTGATCCTAAAAGTATTGGAGTAGGACTATATCAACATGATGTGCCAGGGAAACAACTTTCCGAAAGTTTAGATTTTACGGTTTCGAAAATTGTAAATCAAGTTGGTGTAAATATTAATAATGCCTCAGCATCTATTCTTAGTTATATATCAGGGCTTAAAAAGAATGTTATTGATAATATTTTAAAATACAAAGAAAGTGTTGGTAAAATTAAATCTCGTGAAGAATTAAAATCTATTAAAGGAATGAGTGATAAAGTTTATGAACAGTCTATTGGATTTTTAAGAATTATAGATGGAGAAAATCCTTTAGATAAAACTGATATTCATCCAGATAACTATAAAGATGCACTGAAAATACTAGATTCTATTGGGATGAATGTTAATTTATTAGGAACAGAAGAATTGAAAGAAAAGTTAAAAGATTTGGATAATAATTATTATGAAAAGATAGGACTTGATAAATACACTTATGAAGATATTTTAAAATCTTTTGAAAAACCAAATCGTGATCCACGAGATATGTTAGAAAAGCCACTTCTTCGAAGTGATATCTTAACTATAGATAATTTGAAAATTCATGATAAATTACAAGGAACAGTTAGAAATGTTATTGATTTTGGTGCTTTTGTTGATATAGGACTTCATAATGATGGACTTATTCATATTTCCAAAATGAGTAAAGAATATATTAAACATCCAAGTGATCTTTTAAGTATTGGTGATATTGTTGATGTATATGTAATAGATATTGATAAAGAGCATGAAAAAGTTAAATTAAGTTTATTTTTAGAATAGATGATAGAGTTTTCTATCTTTTCTTTAAATTTAAATAAGAATGGTTCACAGAACTTGAAAAATATGATAAAATACAATTAGAAAAAGGAGGAAAAATTATGAGTGGACATTCAAAATGGGCAACTATTCATCGTAAGAAAGGTTTAATTGATGCTGAAAGGGGAAAAATATTTCAAAAGATTGCAAAAGAAATTCAAGTAGCAGCTAAAGGAACGAATGGGGATCCTGATATGAATCCAGGTCTTAGGATGGTTATTGAAAAGGCACGTAGCAATAATATGCCAAAGGATAATATTCAAAAAGCAATTGATAAAGCTATTGGAAATGCTTCTGATGTTAATTTTGAAAGTATTAGATATGAAGGATATGCACCTCATGGAATAGCAATTATGGTTGATTGTTTAACTGATAATAAAAATAGAACAGCAATGCTTGTTCGTTCGACGTTAACTAAACGTGGAGGAAATCTTGGAACTGATGGCTCAGTTAGTTATTTATTTAAACGGCTTGGAGTAATAGAAATAAATCATGATATGGAAATGGATAAAGTTATGGATATTGCTATATCATCAGATGCAATTGATTGTATTGACAATGAAGATTCATATACTATTTATACGGAACCAGATAAATTTTTACAAGTTAAAACTAGTTTTGAAGAAAATGGAATTGTTGAATTTTTAAGAAGTGAAGTTACTTATGTTCCTGATAATACTATTTCTTTAAGTGATGAAGATACGGAGAAAGTTATGGGATTAATTGATGCACTTGAAGATATTGATGATGTTAATAATGTTTATCATAATTTAGACATTTAATATGAATTATCAAATTGTACTTGAAGAAACTTTAAAAAAATTAGATAGTAAGAAAAGATTACTTCTTCATGCTTGTTGTGCTCCTTGTTCTAGTTACGTAATAGAATATTTATCAAAATATTTTGATATAACCATTCTTTATTATAATCCTAATATAGATTCTTCTTTGGAATTTAATAAAAGACTTTCTGAATTAAAACGATTTGTTCAAGAGTTTAAGACCGAAAATCCCGTTCAGGTAGTATCTCTTGGATATAATAATTCTGATTATTTAGATAAAGTTAAAGGATTAGAAAAAGAAAAAGAAGGTGGTCAAAGATGTTTTAAGTGTTATCGATTAAGACTTGAAGTATCTTGCATTTATGCTAAAGAAAATGATTTTGATTATTTTACTACTACATTAACCATTAGTCCGTTAAAAAATAGTAAAGTGTTAAATGAAATTGGTCACGAGTTAGAAGAAACTTATGGTATTTCTTATTTATATTCGGATTTTAAAAAGAAAGAAGGATATAAAAGAAGTATTGTTTTATCTCATGAATATAACTTATATAGACAAGATTATTGTGGATGTAGCTTTTCGAAAAGACATAAGTATGAAGAATAAATAAGGAAGGAATAAAATGGATAGAAAAGGATTTACCTTAGTAGAGCTAATTGCTGTTTTAGTACTAATAGCTATTGTGTCTATGTTAACAATACCAGCACTTGGCAATTTGAGAAAAAATAATAATGAAAAAGAATTTACAACTTATATGGATATGATGGTATCTTATACCAAAACTATTCCAAATTATAGAAAAAAAAGTTGTCTTTATTTAAATAATTTAGGATTAAAACCAATTAATGAATCAATGAGTTGTGATGGGTATGTAACAATATCGGAAAATTCGATAACTCCATTTTTGTATTGCAAAGATGTTAATGGAAATGATTTATATAAAACAAATGGATATTTAAAGCCAAATAATTGTTAAGGAGCCAATATGATAGAAATTAAAAAAGTTAATAAAAGTTATGATGGAATAAAAAAAGCTTTAGATAATGTTAGTTTTACTGTAAAAGATGGTAAAATTTTTGCTTTTATTGGTCATAATGGAGCAGGAAAAACTACAATGATAAAATCGATTGTTGGAATTTTAGATTTCGATTCAGGGGAAATTTTAATAAATGGAAACTCTATTAAAGAACAACCAATTGAATGTAAAAAAGAAATGGCCTATGTTCCAGATAATCCCGACTTATACGAAAATATGAAGGCAATTGATTTTATTAATTTTATATGTGATATGTATGAAACTAAAATTGAAGTGAGAAAAGCAAATGTTAAAAAATATGCATCTATGTTTCAAATGGAATCACATTTAAATGAAGATATAAAAACATTTTCTCATGGAATGAAACAAAAAATTGTCCTTCTTGCATCACTTGTACATGAACCAAAGATTTTAATTATGGATGAACCATTTGTTGGACTAGATCCTAAAGCTGTTTTTGATATGAAAGAGATAATGAAAAAATTAGCTAAAGAAGGAAAAATTATTTTCTTTTCAACTCATATATTGGATGTTGCTGAAAAACTTTGTGATGAGGTAGCAATTATTCAAAAAGGAAAAATAGTAAAAACTGGAATAATGAAAGAAATTAAGGGAATGGAATCGTTAGAACAAGTATTTTTGGAATTAATCGAATAGGAGAAATTATGAAAAAAATTATATCACTTTTAAAAGCCGTATTATCAAATGATATGAATTTATTTAAATATCAAACAGGAAAAAATTCTAGTTCTTTTAAAAAAATTGTTTTTCCTATTTTTTTATTTTTTTTAGTTGTTATTTCAATAGGAGCTTATGCATATCAAATAGCCTTAATTCTTAATCCAATTCATCTTAATTTTACATTACTTTCTATGTTTCTGGCTATATCAACAATTTTAACTTTTGTAGAAGGAATATATAAATCTCAAGGAATTTTATTTGAATGTCGAGACAATGATTTATTGTTTTCTCTTCCTATTAAAAAAAGTACGATTTTATTTATAAGAGTATTTAAGTTATTATTGTTTGAATTTTTATATAATTTAATGTTTTTATTACCAGCTATTTTTGTTTATGCGTATTTTGAAAAACCAGGAATTTCTTTTTATTTATTATCTATTTTTATGACTATTATGGTTCCTATTCTTCCAACTATTTTAGCATCTTTTTTAGGTTATATGGTAAAATTATTATCTGAAAAATTTAAATCAAAAAAAATTGTCCAAACTTTATTTACTAGTATTATTTTCTTAGGTATCTTTTTTCTTAGTTTAAATACGAATGGAGTATTTAAATATTTAGGAGAGAATGCAAATGGAATTAATGATTTAGTTACAAAATTTTATTATCCAATAGATGCTTATTTATCTTTATTAACTAAATTTGATATAATTATTTTTCTTAAATTAATTGCTATGCATGTAATTCCTTTTTTTGCTTTTATAATATTGGGACAAAAATATTATTTTTCTATTATTTCTAGTTCTAAAAATAATAATTATGATAATAACCAAAAAAAAGTAATCTGGAAAAGTAGTAAACCAATTATATCTTTAATTAAAAAAGAATTAAAACGTTATTTTTCATCTCCTGTATATATGTTTAATACTTCTTTTGGCCTTTTACTAATTTTTGTTTTTACTATTATTTTATGCTTTAAAGGAAAGGATGAATTTATTTTATTACTTGCAAATTACGGAGTAAATAATAGTATTTCTATAGAACATCTATTTTATGGACTTATTCTTTTTTCTTTATCGTTTACATCTATTTCGTCAGCTAGTATTTCTTTAGAAGGAAAAACAATTACCATTACCAAATCTTTACCAATTGATTATAAAATTATTTTTCAATCTAAAATACTTACATGTTTTATTATTGAACTTCCTTTAGTTATTCTTTCGGAACTATTATTTCTATTTAAATTTGACGTAGGCTTTGTCTTTTTTGTAGAATTATTGTTAATTCCTTTTATAATAATCTTTATTACCGGTGTAATAGGTTTAATTTTTAATTTAAAATATCCTAAATTAAATGCTAGTAGCGATACTGAAGTAGTAAAACAAAGTATGAGTTCGATGATTTCTTTATTCTTAGGTTTTGGAATCTTTATTATTAGTATGCTTTTATTTATTTTATTAAACGATAAACTAAATTTTATAATTATCATATTGATTCAACAAATTCTTTTAATAATTTTAGGTATTGTTTTATATTTTCTATTAATGAAAAATGGACCACGAGAATATCAAAAATTGAATTAAAATTTATGAACTTTACACGAATAGTTAAGATTAGGTATTTGATAGTTTTGTTAAATTTAGATAGCTACAACTTACAACCAATAGATATATGAAAAAGTATAATTCTAGTTGTTATTAGATGATATATAAAAAAGCTTATAAGAATCTTATAAGTATTTTATAAAAATAAAATAAAAGTTGTATATAGTATATAAAGACGTTGAACAGTTATATAATTAATTTGTAGAGTTTCAAAAAACGAATATAAATTGGTTGGCTTGTATTTATACTGTACACCGAACAAAACCTTTATAAAATAGGACTTTTTAGCAAATAAGATTTTGCAAGTTTTAATAAAATAAGAAGAAATAATAAAAAAACAGGTTAAATTATACTCATTTTTGAGAGGAATTAGAGTACTGGCTTGTAATATGCCGATAAAATATAAAAAACATAAAAATTAGTGAAAATTGAGGTGATATAGTGGAGATTATTTTAGATAGAGTAAAAGAAGAAAAGAAAGACGTATTATATAGATTATTAGAGTATTCTTTATTTGAGGAAAGTTTAAATGATGGAAACGAAATGAATAATGATGCAATATTTGAATACAAATACTTTGATTTATATTTTACAGATAATGAAAGAGATGCATTTTTTGTAAGAGAAAAAGAAACAAATAAATTATTAGGTTTTGTTATGATAAATACTTATATGCAAAAATGTAATGAAGGGCATAGTATTGCAGAATTTATGATAATTCCTAAATATAGAAGAAATAAAATTGGTAAAAAAGTTGCTTTTGAATGTTTTGATATGTATAAAGGAAATTGGGAAGTATCACCTTCATATGGAAGTGATTCAGCATATAATTTTTGGAAAAAAGTAATAGATGAATATACAAATGATGATAATAAATTAAATGATGGTATATTTATCTTTAATAATAAGTAAGGGAGTTGATCCAAATGAA
>ONSF01000018.1 GCA_900320425.1 uncultured Eubacteriales bacterium
TTTAGAAATTAGGATAAGAAAAAAAGGTTGATAAATAAGCAAAGATACGATATAATATGATTTTGAAAGAGGTGTTGATATGGAAAAAAACAAAAGTGAAGTAGAATTAACAAAAAAAATAGAAGGAGAAACATGGAAAAAGGCATTAAATAAAGTTTATGAGAAAAACAACAAAAAAGCTAAAATAGATGGATTTAGACCAGGAAAAGCTCCATTTGATGTGTATATTAAACATTATGGAATAGAAAGTTTATTTTTAGATGCTGCTGATTTAGTTATTAATGAAGCTTATTTAAAAGCTTTAGAAGAATCAAAAGTTGTTCCTGTATGTGAGCCAAGTGTTGATATTAAAACTATAAATGAAAATGAAGTAGAATTTGTTTTTAAAATAGTAACAAAACCAAAATTAACTATAAAAAAATATAAAGATTTAAAAGTTAAGAAAGGAAAACTTGAAGTAACTGAAGAAGAAATTAATCATGAAATTGAACATTTACTTGAACATTATGCAGAACTTGTTATAAAAAACGGAAAAGTAGAAAATGGTGATACTGTAGTTATTGATTATGTAGGATCAGTTGATGGAGTAGAGTTTGAAGGAGGAAGTGCTGAAAATTATAGTCTTGTAATTGGCTCAAATACTTTTATTCCAGGTTTTGAAGAACAGTTAATTGGTATGGAAAAAGAAGAAACAAAAGAAATTTCTGTTAAATTTCCAGATGATTATCATGCTGAAAATTTAAAGGGACGCGATGCAATATTTAAAGTAACTGTACATGAAATAAAAACCAAAGAAGTAAGAAAACTAGATAAAGAATTCTTTGAAGATTTAGGAATGGAAGGAGTTAATTCTGAAGAAACTTTAAGAAATAGCATTAAAGAACATTTAGAAACTCATAAAAAAAGTGATATTGAAAATAAATTTACAGAAGATATGATGGAAGCAATTAGTAAAAATACCGAAGTTGAAATTCCTGATAAAATGGTAGAAGAAGAAGTTAATAGATTAGTAGAACGTGCTGAAGAAAATTTAAAATACCAAGGAATATCACTAGATTTATATTATCAATTTACTAAAACAACAGAAGCTGATATGAGAAAGCAACTTGAACCAGAAGCCTTTAAAAATGTTATGTATCGTTTAATTTTAGAAGAAATTGTAAAACTTGAAAACATAATAGTAAAAGATGAAGAAGTAGACCAAGAACTTGAAAGAATGGTAAAAGAATATAAAACAACCAAAGAAGAGATTTTAAAAGAACTTGGAAGTAAAGAAATGTTAAAATATGATCTAGAAGTTCGTCGTACATTCGAAAGACTTTCTGAATTAAATGAGGTTAAGTAATTTACTTAATCTCATTTTTATGATATGATTTACATAGTAGGTGATAGAATGAGAATGGATAGATATGAAGAAGATGAAGTGAAAGAAAAACAAACTAGAATGAGTAAGAATCAAGAATTATATACGGATGTTTATTTAAACAATGCATATGTTGATATTAGTGATTTAAAAGAAGTTATGCAAGAAGAAAAGCAAGAAGAAGAGATGCCAAAACCAACTAGAGTTGAAATTGCTCCATATTCTTATGAAGAAAAAAATTATGATATTGTATCTTTAGTTGAAGATGCTATTAAAAATAAAGGAGATGACAATAAAAAAAGAAGTTTAGAAGAAAGCGAAGACATTGAAAATATTATTGAAAGTATAAATGAAATTCAAAGAGAAAAAACAAAAGAAGATACCCTTCTTACAGATTTAATGCCGGATTCGGATACTACAGTTATAGAGCCACTTGAAGAACCTATTTTAGATACTAAAATAATGGATACGAGCATTTTGCATAAAGATGAAATGAGTAATGATTTTATTTTGGAAATGGCAAATTCTAATGAGGAAAAACTAAAAAATCCAGACTCTATTAAAGAAATATCAAAAGAAGATGATATAATAGATGAAAGTTTTAAGGATACAACCAAGATAAATAAGAAAATGATTTTTATTATCATAGGAATAATTCTTTTAATTGCCATAGTAGTTGGTATCTTAATATGGAAAAAAGTTATTAAATTATAGTAAAAATAGGAATATTTCTTGAATTATTAGTTATTTTATGTTATATTTTTATACATGTGAGGGATAAATATGAAAATTTTATTATTAGTAATTTCCATTTTATTAATTATTATTGTATTACTTCAAAGTGGAAAAGCAGAACCTGCTAGTCAAATTATAAGTGGTGGTAATATAGATTTATTTAATAAAAGAAAAGAAAGAGGAAGTGAACTTGTAATTAGTCGTATTACATTAACACTTGGACTTTTATTCTTTGTAATTAGTTTAGTAATGGAATTTATTTAAAAAACTACTTAGGTAGTTTTTTTTTAGGAGAAATTATGAATTTAAATGTAAATGGAAGATGTTATATAGTAGCTTTTTATACTACCTGGTTTTTAAATCGATACAAAGAAGTTTATGTAGATGTTAGAAATCTCTTTTTTGAAAAATTAGTTAGTAAAATTTATTTTTCAGATGTTGATTTAATATTGTTTTGTACTAAAAATCCTTTGCCAATTATTCCCTTTTTAAATATTATTAATCATCCCATTCTTTTTCATGTAACAATTACTCCTTATAATAGAGAAATTGAATTTAATGTAATATCAAAAACAAAAATAATCGAATGTGTTAAAGAGTTATCAAAAATGTTAGAATCTAAAAATGTTTTTTGTAAGATATGATCCAATATTTTTAAGTGATAACTATACTCTTGATTATCACATAAAAGCATTTACAAAATTATATAGTTTGTTAGATGGATACATAGAACTAATAATTGCATATTTCTTGAATATTAAGAAAAATGTTATAAAAAATATGTTTTTTATATTTTTAATACTTAACGTCAACTAAAAAA
>ONSF01000085.1 GCA_900320425.1 uncultured Eubacteriales bacterium
AAACATTATAATATCGCCATCTGACTCTTTTACTTCTTTTAATACAGCTTTTAATCTATCTTCAAATTCACCACGAAATTTAGCACCAGCTATTAAAGCACCTAAATCAAGCTCCCATATAGTTTTATTTTTTAAACTATCCGGTACATCTCCTTTAACAATACGTTGAGCTAATCCCTCTACTATAGCTGTTTTACCTACCCCCGGTTCACCTATAAGCACAGGATTATTTTTACCCTTACGTGATAAAATTCTTGTAATACTTCTTACTTCATCATCACGCCCTATAACTGGATCAGTTTTTCCATCTTTAACTGCTTGTACAATATCCCTACCATACTTCTCTAAAACATTCTCTAAACTTTCTTCATAAGGATTTTTCATATTCATATATATCCCCCTCCTTCTTCGAAGTGATTTCTCACTGTTTATAATTATACTCATATTTTAGCACTTGTCAATAGTGAGTGCTAAAATATATAACAAAAAAGAAGTTTAATACTAAACTTCTCTTCTATTTTTTTAATTTAATACTAGGATTTTGAGTTAAAATATTCATTTTTAATGGAAAAAATATTTCATTTTCCGTTTGTATACTTGAATCTTTCTCAGAATTAAATAAACCTAAACTAATCAATTCATATTCTACAATTTGATAAATACTATTATTAAAGTCCTCTATTCTCTCTTCATAGTATTTATATATTAAAATTCCAATTATTCTATTAATTTGGTCAGTTAAACTTCTTGTTCTTGCAAGATATTCATCACTATTTCCTTCTCCATGAGGTTTTCTTAATTCATTAATAATTAAAGCTTCATATTCACTTTCTATATCACATAACTTTTTATATATATCTGAATTATGACTTACTCCAGTATATCTTAAATAATAATCTACTCTTGCTCTTATTATATCCATATTTGAAGAAGGACATACATATTCCAAACTTCTTACATCATAATTTAAAACTTCAAATGGAATAAAAATACCTAAAATATTTTCTGGAGAAATCTTGTTAAGAACATACTTCTCATCAACATATCCTGATCTATTCCAAGGTAATCCTGTTTCAAATGCCTTTACTCTATCTCTATTTCGACATGGTGAAATAGCCTTTGTATTTTGACAATAAAAAGTAATTCCTTTATGTGTAAAAACTTCTGAAGCATAACGTCTATCATCATATTCACTTCTATTTGCATATTCTGGATACATACGAGCATCAACTACCGAAATCCATCTATCAAAATTACCACCTGGAAAATTTCTAGGAGTAGTAATATTTCTCTTTTTTAATTCATCCTGTGATAAAATACCATTTCTTAAAATACTACTTATTTTGAAAAAATCAAATCCAATTGAATGAAAACATTCTTTTCCATCTATTTCTGATAAATCTATTTCTGGAAAATTATTTTTCATAATATCAAAATATAATCTATTTAAATCTGATGAAAATGAAATTAATTTTTTTGAGATATCTGTTCTTAAAAGATTTGAATTTAATGATGCACGATCCCACTTGCCAAATCTTTCTCTATCTAACGCATCTGCATCTTTTAAGAAATTACTTAATAACTTTATCATTTCAGTTCCATAACCCTTAACTAAACTACAATCATTATAGTCTTCATCATGTTCATATAATATATCACTAATTGAAATATCTATGGCATAATCATCTGAAAGACAATGCGAATTCATCAAAACTTCAACTAAATATAATCTTTTTTTACCTTCAGGTACTTCCGTAAAAAAAGGAAGAGATTTAAAATAATTATTAAATATTTTTGCAGAATTTATTCCATGCTGTTGATCTTCACTATTATCTACTCTACCAACATCATGATATAAAGCTGCATAATATAAAATTTTGGCATACTCATCAGTAATTTTTTTTTCTTCTTGTGCATTTTCATTATACATTTTAACCATAATATAACAATAAAAAAATACCTTTTCAACATGATAAATACCATGTATATATTGAGATGGTTTATTATAAGCATTTTCCATTAATCCTATACTTCCTAATGCCTTAGCATTTTCATTAGTATAAAGAGTTGAATAAAAACCATTCAATTCATTAATTATATTTTGATAATCGTCTTGTGTCAAATATTTAAAAACATATTGTAACGAATAAAAATTCGACATATTTAAATTTTTTGTTGCTAATATATTATTTAACATATTTTCCCCCATTTATTTAATTCTATTATTTAATTTTTTCACTTTATTATTTTTTTTATTCTTTTCATATAAAGAATATTCATATGAATCCATAGTAACATAATTACTCATAAAATCATAATCTACACAATAAAAATATTTTGATATATCTTTATCACTATTTTTTTCTATTAATTCACTCTTTTTATAAGATTCAGATAATGAAGCATCTACATATACAAATCCTGAATCAGTATTTATACGTGTTATTGAATGATTACTTCCTATTTCACAATCTCTATTATCATGACAATGAACATTAAATGCATCTATCCCTAACATTCTAAGCATAAATACCATTAGATTAACTCTTCCTTCACAATTTGCAATTTTAAATCTATGTGCATAAAAACTACTATGAAAATTATTAAACATTTTTCTTATCTTATCTGGTATTTCATCATATTGTTCTTTATCTGCAAGATATGCTATATTTCTGTCTATAATTAAATCTTTACTAAATTTAGTATTATTTATAATATACTTATAAACAAATTCAATTTTATCCATTTCATTTAAATTATATACATTATATTTCTTAAAATATACATCTAAATT
>ONSF01000009.1 GCA_900320425.1 uncultured Eubacteriales bacterium
AATATTACTAATTGCATACTCATCACTTATTGGATAAGCATTTGTAAAATTTATTTGATTACTTCCACCAACAAATGTTGCTGTTATGTTATTACTTGTTAAAGTAAAAGCTTCTCGACTTTTTGAATAGGTAAAAAAGGCAAATGCTGATCCCATTAATATTATTAATGTAACAATTATTCCTGATATAATTATTATTTTTTTCTTTTCCATAACTTCAACCTTTCTAAATCATTTTAATATATATAACTTATTCTACAATTTCATTATCAATAAATTTTATATTTAAATATTTTCTACTTGCCAAATAATCACACATATGAACAAAGTTTTCATACTTTGTTTTTGGAACTGGTAATACAACATTTCCATCAAAATCTTTATTCCATGGTCCCATATGAGAAGAAATAGCTCTACCAACAAAGTCTAGTTCCTCTTTAGTTAACTGTAATTTATCTTTATTTTCAAGAATATAATTTTTGATTAAAATTGGATGATCTACTTGAGTATATTTATTATGATTTAAACCACTTTTTAATCCATCATGAAGTATTAAAGTCATAATCATCAAATCCTTTTCATCATTTGTATACTTTCCTCCAATACAAGGATTATCAAGTAAATCTTTGGCAATACGAACAGCTGCTTTTACATGGCGAACAAGTCCTGCATCTTTCAAAGTAAACTCTGGATGATATTTTCCAGTTGATGATGCTGGTATAGAAAAGAAATAATCAGGTAATAACTCTATCATTGTTTTACAACTTACCTTAATTCTATCATTTTTAATAAATTCTAATTCTTTTTTAAAATAACTACTTTTTTCCATTACTACTCTCCTATAAAATTAATTAATATACTATTCTCGATATATATTTTATCATAGTTTATAAAAATATTATCATTATTTTCAACTAAATCTTTATTTTTTAGTAAATCTTTTACATTATATAAATTATGTATATCTATATTATATATTTTTTTAAATTCATTTTTATTAATTCCATCTATCTTTCGAAATCCTAAAATTAAAGCATATGATAAGATATCATTCTTGGTTAATAATTCTTTATTTTTAATATATTTTCCATGCAAATATTCTTTAAAATTAGTAGTGTTTTGATAACGCATATTTCCAATATAACCTGCTGCACCTAATCCAAATCCATAATATGGTTCATTATTCCAATAAACTATATTATGGTGTGATTCATATCCTTTTTTTCCAAAATTAGATATTTCATAATGATTATAGCCATTTTCTTTCAAAGTTTTACAAATTAGTTTATACATTTCATAATCTATTTCTTCATCAATTACTTTTTCTTTTTTTATAAAAAGCTTAGTATGAGGTTCGATCATTAAAGAATAAGTTGAAATATGAGTTACTTCTAAACTTAATAAATTATTTAAATCATTTTTTAAATCAGAAAGAGTTTCACCTTTAATAGCATAAATTAAATCAACATTAATATTATTAATACCTATTTCTTTAATTAATTTTACTTTTTCTTTTACAAGATTAAAATCATGATTTCTTTCTAAATAATCTAATACTTTTTTATTAGTAGATTCTACTCCCATACTAATTCGATTAACTCCATTTTGCTTCATTAATATTAGTTTTTCTTTTGTAATATTTTCAGGATTAACTTCTACAGTAAATTCTATATTATGATTCATTCTCAGTGGTTTTAGAATAGAAAATAAATTCTTTAATTCTTCTAAACTTAATGCACTTGGAGTTCCTCCACCTATATATATTGTTTTTAATACTTCTCCTTGATAATTATTATTTATTTCTTGTTCTAAAGCTTTTAAATAATCATTTACTATTTTTTTATTATAGAAAACTTTAGTAAAGGCACAATAAGAACAAATATTACTACAAAAAGGAATATGAATGTACATTGAACTTATCACTATTCTTCTCCTTTTAAAACCGTTAAAAAAGCTTCTTGAGGAATATCAACATTTCCAATTTGTTTCATACGCTTTTTACCTTCTTTTTGTTTTTCTAAAAGTTTCTTTTTTCTTGATACATCCCCACCATAACATTTAGCTAAAACATCTTTTCTCATTGCTTTAATATCACTTCTAGCAATAACTTTAGATCCAATGGCTGCTTGAATTGGTACGACAAACATTTGTCGTGGAATAATAGTTTTTAAACTTTCTACTACTGCCTTACCTCTTGAATAAGCAAAATCTTTATGGACAATTGTTGACATTGCATCAACTGAAACTCCATTTACTAAAATATCCATTTTTACTAAATTACTTGGTTTATAGCCAATTAGTTCATAATCAAACGATGCATATCCTTTAGAAATACTTTTTAATTTATCAAAGAAATCATATACTATTTCAGAAAGTGGTAATTCATAATGAAGAATAGCACGTTCTGGTGTAAGATATTCAATTGTTTTATAATTTCCTCTTTTATTTTGACATAATTCCATCAAAGGTCCAATATATTCACTTGGGGTAAAAATATTAGTTAAAATATATGGTTCACTTATTGTTTTTATTTTTGTAATTTCTGGTAATTTTTGAGGAGAATCTACCATAATTTTAGACCCATCTGTAAGTAGCACTTCATAAATAACACTTGGACTTGTTGCTATTAAATTTAAATTAAATTCTCTTTCTAATCTTTCTTCTACAACATCCATATGTAAAAGTCCCAAAAAACCGCATCTAAATCCAAATCCTAAGGCTTCACTTGTTTCTGGTTCAAAAGTTAAACTTGCATCATTTAATTTTAATTTTTCAAGGGCTTCTCTTAAATCATTATATTTATTAGTTTCAGTTGGATATAATCCTGTAAAAACTACTTGTTGCATTGGTTTATATCCAGGAAGTGCACTTAAAGCAGGATTTTTAACAAGAGTAATTGTATCTCCAACATGAACATCACTGATATTTTTAATGGAAGCAACAACATAACCAACTTCTCCACATTTTAAAGAATCAACTTTTAAAAAATTAGGATTATAGACAAATAACTCTGTCACATCATAAATGGAATTTGTTTGCATAAATTGAATTCGATCTCCAACTTTAATTTCTCCATCAAAAACTCTAGTTAAAGTTAAAATACCACGGTAAGAATCATATAAGCTATCAAAAATTAAAGATTTTAAAGGCTTATTGATATCTCCTTTAGGGCTTGGAATTCTTTTGATAATAGCTTCGACAAGTTCTTTAATCCCAACTCCTGTTTTTGCACTAGTAAGAATAATTTCTTCATCATTAAAACCAAATGTCTCTTTTAACTCCTTTTTAGTTTTTTCAATATCAGCACTTGGTAAATCAATTTTATTAATGACAGGAATAATAGTTAAATTATTATCAAGGGCTAAATACATATTAGCAATAGTTTGAGCCTCTACTCCTTGAGTTGCATCAACAACAAGTATAGCTCCATCACTTGCTGCAAGACTACGACTAACTTCATAAGAAAAATCTACGTGTCCTGGTGTATCAATTAAATTTAACATATATTCTTTATCTTTATATTGATAACTTAGTCTTACTGTATTTAACTTTATAGTAATTCCTCTTTCTCTTTCAATATCCATATTATCAAGCATTTGCTCTTTTACTTCTCTTTTAGTAACAGCATTTGTAACTTCCAATATTCTATCAGCAAGAGTACTTTTTCCATGATCAATATGGGCAATAATTGAAAAATTTCTTATATTTTCTTGGTTCATAACATCACACTCTCCTCCATAATAACATAATTTTTCATTATTTTTATAAAAAAATGTAAAAATTACAAAGATTTTCTTTAAAAACTCTTGTCAAGATTTTCAAATTATGATATTATTTCAGTTGTTGATGGCGAGATAGCTCAGTTGGCTAGAGCAATCGGTTCATACCCGATAGGTCGAGGGTTCGAATCCCCCTCTCGCTACCAATATGTAATTCACTCGGACTAAATTGTTCGAGTTTTTTGCTATAAAAATATAAATTAATATTAAAAATAAAATATTGGTGATATAATAAATAATTAAAAGGAGAATTCATATGGAATATAATGTTTATTGTGATGAAAGTTGTCATCTAGTAAGTAATGACAGCAAATATATGTTAATTGGAGCAGTTTATTGTCCAAAGTATAAAGTGAAAAAAGTAAATGAATATATAGAACATTTAAAGGAAAATTATAATCTTTCTGATAAAATAGAATTGAAATGGAATAAGATTGATAAAAAAACAGAAAAACTATATTTAGATATTATTAACTATTTCTTTAATAATGATGATTTAAAATTTAGAGTTAATGTAGTTGATAAGACAAAATTGGATCATGAGAAATATAATCAAACTGAAAATGATTTTTATCATAAAGCATATTATGATATGTTAAAATATATTATTATTCCTGGCAATTCATACAACATTTACCCTGATATAAAAGATACAAATTCATATTATTATCATCAAGTAATGCTTGATTATTTAAGAATTAAAATGTCAGATACAAATAAAAAAACTATAAAAAAAGTTCAACCAATTAGATCTTATGAAGCACCAATATTACAAATTAACGATATCTTGATTGGAGCATTATCATATTATTATAGGAATCTTTCTGGTAATAGTGTAAAACTAAATATTATTAATGAAATTAAAAAATTATATCAAAATGATTTCGATTCTTCATCATATTATAGTAATACAAAATTTAATATATTTATTTGGAGATCAAGAGATGATACCTTTTAAAAATAAATGCGGTCTAAATGGACCATTACCTGAAACTACCACAGATGATGAATTATATGATTATTTTATAAAAAATATATATTATGGTGATTTAAAAATAAATGGAATGAAAATAAAAGTGTTTACTACACCATTTGAAGATAACAAAATGCAGGGCTTTTTTCATTTAACTACTAAAACTCAAAAAACATTAGGTATGAAAATTAGAATGCAAGAACCACGTGCATATTTTATAAATTATGTTGCACCAATGATAAAAAATTATTTAAATTGTTCAACTTGTGATGATTTAGAATGTAGTAAAATAAAA
>ONSF01000065.1 GCA_900320425.1 uncultured Eubacteriales bacterium
ATGACCATCTATTATATGATTTAAATCAATACCTTCTGATTCAAAACTACTTGGTCTAACTAAAGTATAATTATCATCTAATTTAATTTTAGAACTTAATTCACTTATTTCAGGTAGATTATCTTTAATACTAGGATGAATAATAGTATTATTACTTCCTATCACTTTTCCAGATACATCTTGAAATAATAATCTACTTTCCAATTTACCATTATTTGATTCTGTATATGGAATTTCTGCAAAATGATGCATTTTAGAAATGGAATATAATAATCTATCTGGACTTGAATTAGATGTAGAAGCAGCTATATTATGAACATTTAATTCATGAGCAAGTTCTAAGTATTCGTTCACTACCATTGCTCCAACTCCAAGTCTTAAATCATCATCTAAATTAGGATCTAAAAAAACATTTAAATTTGCTCTTTTATTAGCTGTATTATATTGAGATAATCCAATTATTCCCATAAACTTAACTTTATCTAAAAAAATTGCACAAGCATATGATAGTCTTGGAACATTTAATCCCCAATTTTTAACTATTTCAATTTGTTTATCTGTTGGTGCTCCACCTAAAAAACGACTAGGGATAACAATTGAATTACTATTTCTCTTATTCACCCAATCATTTATTCTATTAATTTTATGAATATTTAAACTACTTTCTAAATATTCACCAAATACTTTATATATTTCTTTTAAATCATCATTTTTTATTGTTTTGTTTGTTTCTACAAATAAATCAGCACTTTCTGATTTACCATCAGCACTTGATATACCAATAAATCCTACATATTCACCTGTTTCTTTATCTACAATAGCAGCTCTTGTAGTAGTAGGCATTTTTTTTAGTAATTCATTTACTTCTTCTAAACTAATACTTTTATTTTTACTTAATAATTCTTTTGATTCTTCTATATAACTATCAAAAGAACCTATATAATAATTATTTGTTTCAAACTTTGCTATAAAACTTTTTTCCACAATAACCTCCCTTTATTATTAAATCTTTCTACTTTTTTCTTCTATATTATCATTATTTTTATTATACTCAGTTATTTCTTCTAATATTTTGTATTGCATTGCAAGATCTATACATTTTTTTATAATATCTCCTTTGTTCCATGCATATCTTGTTGCATCTATCATCTCATATCCATTTGGTAATATAAAAGTTTTTCTTCCATCTTTATGTTGAATTACCTTATCTCTTTGTGTCTCATCTATATATCTCATACGATTATGACTACAATTACTTAAAATAGTTAAATTTATATTGTTTACTGGATCGATTGTTTGTTGAGTTCCTGTCCATCCAGCTGATGCAAATGTTTTGCCACTTAAAATATGAGGAATTTCACTACCTTCTAAATCAGGATTTTTAAGATAAACTAGCATTCCAAAGTATTGACGATATCTGGTGCCCTTTTCTGGAGTTTGAAAAGCAAAACCAGTTCTATTTTGGGACATAATATCTCTTATTTTCAAATTTAATACCTTATTATCAATTATTGCTCTAGCAAGTTTAGTCATATCACTTACATTTGAGAACAAACCTGCATGACCTGACAAATTACCTACCGGTTGTCCTAGAATTCTTGCTTTATCATCTGTTGATACTCCTAAATTAGCATTTTCTCTTATAATATAATTACCATCTTTAAAGTATCTACCATCATAATTTCCATTTGCAACCATATCTATTTTTTCTTTTGGAATATTTACAAATGTATTATTCATTCCTATTTTATCAAATAATTCTTTTTGTAAAAAATCTTTATAACTTAATCCTGATACTTCCTCAATTACATATTTTAAAACCATAGGTGCAATATCATTATATTTATTACTTCCAAATGGTATCTCTTTTTTAGTTGCCGTGAACAACACTTTTTCAGCTTCTTCTTTACTTTCACTTCTATCTATTCTTCCTTCGGTTTGAAGTGGTTCAAAAGTTAGTAAATCTAAAATAGTAACATTACCTAAATTAGAAAATTGAGGAACATATTTTGTAACACTGTCATTAAGATTAATCTCTCCAACTTGAACTAATTTTAATATAGAAATTGAAGTAAATAATTTTGTAACTGATGCTAAATCAAAAATAGTATCTTCCTGCATTTCTTTAACATCAGGTTTTAATATTCCATTTTCCATTACAACTTCTTGTTTATTTCCAACTGTTAATGTCTCTTGATAATTATTAGTACCATAACTAATAACAGCACCCGGTGCTAATTTTTTTTTATAAAAAAAGTTTTGAAGTAGTTCGTTAATCCCTGATTCTTCATATAATTTTTCTCTTAATTCATTAATACTTGCATCCTTATTATTTCTTAATACATTTAAGACTATATTAAATAATTTTTGATATTCTTCTTTCTTATAAAGATTTTTTTGAGTTTCATCTGTACCTATATTTTGATTTTCATATAACTGATTTATATAATTATTATAGTCCATAAATAACACCCCTCTTATTTTATATAATTATTTAATCTTTCTATTTGATTCTTCATATTCCAAATCTAATTCTGTCTTATAGGTTATTTCAAGATTTTTATCACTTATAAATTTTTTAGTATTATTCCAAACATTTTCATTACCTGTAATATAATAATCTTCTTCTATACCAAAATTATATCCTGTTAATTTGTTTATATCAGATACATTCAATTCGTTATATTCAGGATTAAAAATCTCCTTGATCATTAACTGCTATTGTTGCTACTATATCTTCATTTTTATCCATATAATATAAATATAAATCAGATGTTTCTTTATCTGCATAGCCAATTACTTTAATTTTTAAATTTTCAATTTTATCACACTCTTATAACCATTATACCGCCTGTTCAACTAAACTAATTAGAATTATTTATGCACTTTGTATAAATAACTCAACACAACAAAATTAGTTTAGCACTTTATTCTCAATATATCAACTTTATAACACCAAATTTTTAAAAAAAT
>ONSF01000032.1 GCA_900320425.1 uncultured Eubacteriales bacterium
CTGGAACAAAAGCTGGAGTAAATGCAACAACAGCAACACCAGCACTATCAGGAGGTTCAATTGATGTTACAAAATATACAATTGCTCAAACAAGTGGACAAAATGCTGTTTTAAAAACAGAAGCTGGTTCTTATGTTACATATACTTTAGATATCTTAAATAAAGGTACTATTCCTGCATACTTAGATGCTATTGATTTTAGTAATGTAACTATGACATGTACTAATGGTGCAGCGCCAAGTGGAAGTGCTGATTGGACATTGATTGAAGGTGAAGAAGGAGCAGGAACTAAAAGAGGTGGAGGAAATTCTACTGAAATAAGTAATGCAGACTGTGCTAAAATGTTTAATTTAACATTATCTATTGGAGGAACAGAGTATACAAAAGATTCTTCATCATTCAGTAATACTATTAGTGCTGGAGGAAGTACCCCTGTTGTTTTAAAACTTGCCTATGCTGGAACAGAAGAAGCTAACAATGTTGCTAAAACACTTGATGGAGATATTACTGTTACTGCTGGAAATATTTCAGTTGTATATGTAAGTACAAATCCAAATTCATAGAAGGATATTAGGATATAGTAGTAATATTATATCTTAATATACTTTAACAAGATTATTTAGGAGATGATGTATGAAAAAGGGGTATAAAAGATTATTAATATTTGAAATTATTTTAATAATATTGTTTCTTCTAAGTAATTTTGTTCCGAGTATATTAAGTAATTATACAAAAATATTATTTATTATAATATTGCTCTTAATGTTTAAGTTTTTATTTGGCTTTGAAAAAGATAATCATAGGTATACAAAAAATGTTTGTATAGAATTAATAATTTATTTACTTATTTATTTCTTATTATATTATTTATCTGGAATTGTATTATCATTTGCAAGAACAACTAATTATTTACATTTTAATGGATTACTTAATGTTGTTATTCCAACTATTTTACTAATAATATTTAAAGAAATACTTAGATATATGATGTTAAGAAAATCAGAAGGTTCAAAGATGTTAATTGTTATAACATGTGTGTTTTTTATTATCTTTGATTTAATTGGAACATTTAGTGTAAATACATTCTATTCATTATATACGATATTTTTGTATATAGCAATAACTTTACTTCCTATTATAAGTAGAAATATTTTGTGTACTTATATTTCTTATAAAACAGGATATAAACCAGTTTGGCTATATTCATTAATAATTGGTACATATTCATTTTTTTTGCCAATTATTCCGAATCCAAATAAATACATATATTCAGTTGTTGAACTTGTCATTCCAATGATTTATTTATATTTTTTGTATAAATATTTTAAAAGAGAAAAGGATGAAAAAGTAGAAAGAGAATATAGTAAAAAAAGAATAGGTGGTTTAATCATACCTAGTTTATTAGTTATATTTTTAGTGTATTTTACCTCGGGATATTTTTACTATCATGCAATAGTTATTGCAAGTGGATCAATGACACCTAATATATTAAAGGGAGATGTTGTTGTTATAGAAAAAATTCCAAATAAAAAAGATATTAAAATTGGGGAGGTTATTGCTTATAAACATGAAGATATAATCGTAGTACATAGACTAGTAAAAAAAATAATAGTTGATGGAGAAGTATTTTATTATACTAAAGGTGATGCTAATAATGGTATTGATAAGTATAAAATTACGGAAGATGAAATTATTGGAATTGTAAATATAAGAATACCATATATTGGTTATCCTACTGTATGGATTAATGAATTATAAAAAGAAAGGGAGTGTATAAGATGACATCTAAAAACAGCAGTAATAAAAATCAAACAAAAAAGAAAACAAAGTCTGAAAATACAAATAGTATAAAAACCATTGATGTTAGCAAAGTTAGTAAACAAAATATAGGCAATAAAAAAAATAAAAAATTATATTTTGGATATCATACAAGATTGTTTACATTGATTATATTATTTATATGCTTTTTTAGTTTATGTTTAATTTTTGCAACTAAAACTTTGGAAAGGCAAAAATTAATTCCCATTAGTTACAAACAAAAGAGTAATGTTGATTATAAAGTATATCTAAATGAAAATAATTTTTATGAGCAAGATTATTTAGAAATGAATAAAGCATATGTTGCTAGTTTAATTAAATATATAGATGTTAATTTTAATTATAGTTTTAACATTGCTTCTTTATCTAATATTAATTTTAATTATAAAATAATTGGTGAACTAATTATAGAAAACAATGGTGGAACAAAGAGATATTTTGAAAAAAAATATACTTTATTAGAATCTAAAAATAAAAAATTAGTAGATAGTAATGCTCTAGATATAAAAGAAAATATCCAAATTGATTATAATTATTATAATAAACTTGCTAATAGTTTTAGAAGTACATATGGAGTTGATACTAATAGTTATTTAAATTTGTATTTAGATA
This sequence comes from uncultured Eubacteriales bacterium, assembly GCA_900320425.1. Classification (GTDB taxonomy): domain Bacteria; phylum Bacillota_I; class Bacilli_A; order RF39; family UBA660; genus RUG591. The sequence continues at coordinate 2,431 of ONSF01000032.1, forward strand.
TAAAAGGTCAGAGTTCAGAAAAATTAAATTATAATATTAATGAAAATAATAAAGTTTTATTAAAAATTCCTTTATCTGAAAAAGCTATTGAAATAAGTTTTGATCAAAATGATAGAGAAATAATTAAACAAGTAATTCCTGTTGGAAAAGTTGTTTTTAATGTAAAATATTTAGTTTTAGAAATTGTATTTTTATTTATTTCAATATTATTATTTGTAAAAATTGTTAAATATATAACCTCTATTATGAAATCTGAAACAAAATATGATAAGTTTGTTAAAAAGATGTTAAAAGAATATGATAGATTGATTGTTGAAACTAAAACATATGTAGATTTATCTACTTATAATATCATAGAAGTTAAGTCATTTACTGAACTTTTAGATGTAAGAGATAATTTAAAAGCTCCTATTTTATATTATAATATTACTAAACATTTAAAGGGTGTATTTTATATTAAAAATGATAATGATATATATTTATTAACAATTAAAGAAATTGATTTAGAAAATAATAAGTAATTATCGTATAATTTTTGTAATAAAAAAGCGATTATTTTAATAATATTTATTTTTCTAAAGAAAGGGGTACTATCTTGATGACTAAAATAAAAAAAGATAAAAAAAAGCATAATCCTGTTAATGTTGTAATATGTTTGATTTTATTCATAGTTTTGGTTTTAACTATTGGATTTTCGTCTTATCAAGATGATATAAAAATTGGTTTTTTGGGTGCTGTTTTAAGGGTAGATAAGGATATTAGAATTACTGGTATTAGTGTTTCTGGTTCAACAAATGGTGCTATATCTAATTATGAAGAATATGATATTAATTATATTACTACAGCTCTTGATTTACCTAATGAAGATTCTACAATTACATACGATATTCCTATAACTAATTTAGGAAATATTGAAATGGGAATATTTGAGATAACTGGTTTACCAAGTAATTTAAAATGGACTTTGTCAGGATATAATTTAGGTGATATGTTATGTGATGATAGCGATAACTCAGAATGTTCTTTAGGTTCAATTACGACATTACATCTTACAATTGGCTATGATACTGATGGCTATGATAGTACTAATACCTTATTTGCCTTTGATGTAAATTTTACAATCTCTCCAATAAGTGATAAAGTAGCTAAAATGGGAGATACTTATTATGATACATTGCAACTTGCAATAGATGATGTTAAAACTAAAGATCCTGTAACTATTATATTATTAAAAAATACATCGGAAATAATTTCAGTCACTAATGGTAAAAATATTATTTTTGACTTTAGAAATAATACTTTAAGTAATAGTGGTAATAATCCAGTTATTTCTAATAGAGGAAATATTTCTATTTCCAATGGTACTATTACATCAAATGCTTCTACTCAAGGTGCAATTAATAATGAATCTACAGGAGTAATAAATATTACTGGAGGAAGAGTTATTGTAACAGGAGGAAGACAAGCACTTTATAATAACAAAGGGAAAGCAACTATATCAGGTGGAGCTTATTTAACATCTAAATCAACCCAAAGAGCGGCGGTGCAAAATGTTGCAGGTGGTACGATGACGATATTAGGAGGGACAATTATATCAACAGGTTTTAGTGGAGTTGTTAATGCTGGGGTGATGACTGTAGGGACAAAAGATGGAACAATAAATGATTCTTCACCTATGATACAAGGAGTTACTTATGGTATTGAAGCGTCAAGTAATTTTAAATTTTATGATGGTATTTTAAAAGGGAAAACTAGTGGATTAAATAATGCTTCGAGAATAACTGAAATGGAAGATGGATTTGGTTTAATTTCTGATGAAGAAATAATAGATTCTGAAATATATAAAATATCATATCTTGGAGTATCTAGTACAGTTAATTTTAATCCAAATGGAGGAACTTTAGATGAAACTATTAGATATGTTTCAACTGGTCATAAAATAGGTGAATTGCCTGTTCCTGTAAAAGCTGCCAATGAATTCGATGGATGGTATACATTAAGTAGTGGTGGACTTAAAATAAGTGAAAATACAATAATAAATAGTGATATAACCTTTTATGCTCATTGGAATAAAATAACAAATGTTGCAAGGATTGGAGATAAATTCTATGATTCATTACAAGATGCAGTAATTGCTGTTAAAACTAATACCCCAACAACAATTGTTTTATTGAAAGATACTCAAGAAAAAATTACAGTAGGTAGTCAAAAAATAATAACTTTTGATTTAACAGATAAAACTCTATCTAACTTTTCCAATAATGCAGTTATTGAAAATAATGGAAATACAACAATTATAGGAGGAAGAATTACTTCTAATGCTGATACAGGAGCGATTAATAATAATGCTACAGGAGTATTTAATATATCAGGTGGTGAGATAATTGCAACAGGATCAAGACAAGCAATTTATAATATTGCAGGTGGTGTTGTTAATATTTCGGGAGGATACATGAGTTCCAAAACATCAGGAAGACCAACAAATGCTAATATTGATCGTGCAACTGTTCAAAATTTGGAAGGTGGAATATTGAATATTACAGGTGGAACAATTGAAGGAATAGTTCAACAAGCTGTAGCAAATGAAGGAACTTTAACAATTGGTACCAAAGATGGAACTGTAAATGGAACTTTTCCTAATATAATAGGTGCAACATTTGGTTTAGAAAGTACTGGTACATTGAATTTTTATGATGGAATAATTAAAGGAAAGCAAAATCCTGTTATTAAAGGAGAAGTAACAGATTTGGAAGAAAATTATTCGGTTAAATCAGGAACAGAAACTATAGATGGTACAACATATATAACATCATACTTAGATTTAAATAGTTAATTGATTAATATCTTTTAACTATTTTTTGTTCTATAAGTTTTTTTTTATCATATTCTTAAGTGAATAGAAGGAGAAATGTTATGGATAAAAAAGAAATTATTAAAAATATAGCTATGAGAAGTGGAGGGGATATCTATCTTGGAGTTGTTGGTGGAGTTAGAACGGGAAAAAGTACTTTTATAAAAAAAATGGTTGAAACTTTAATTGTTCCTAATATGGAAGATGAATTTGAGAAGAAAAGATGTCTTGATGAAATTCCTCAAAGTGCAGCAGGTAAAACGGTAATGACAACAGAACCTAAGTTTGTTCCTAATAATGCAGCTTCTATTAATTTAGATGATTTTACTTGTAAAATAAGATTGATTGATTGTGTTGGATATTTAATTGATAATGCTAAAGGTATTGAAGATGAGAATGGCCCTAGAATGGTTAAAACTCCATGGTATGATGAAATGATTCCGTTTCGTGAAGCTGCTGAAATCGGAACAGAAAAAGTAATTAAAGAACATTCGACAATTGGAATTGTAGTAACAACTGATGGTTCTATAGGGGATTTTGATAGAAAAGATTATCTTGATGCTGAAACAAAGGTTATTACTGAATTAAAAGAATTAAATAAACCATTTATAGTTTTGTTAAATTCAACTCATCCAGCACTTCCTGATACTATAAAAATTAGTGAAGAATTAAAAGATAAATATGAAGTTCCTATTATGCCTATTAATATTGAAACAATGACAGAACGAGAAATGGTAGATATTTTAAGAGAAGCTTTGTATGAATTTCCAATTATTGAAACTAAAATTAAGCTTCCAGATTGGATAGCAATTTTAAATCCAAGTCACCCTATTAAAAAGCTTTATATAGATAAGATAAGAGAAAGTGTTGTAGAAATTAATAAGTTAAGAGATGTTGAAACTATTACAAGTCATTTTCAAGAAGTCCCTGAAATTGAAAAAGCTTATTTATCAAATGTAGATACAGGAACTGGGGAAGTAATCGTTACTTTGGAAGCACCGGATGATTTATATAATAAAGTTTTACATGAAATTATAAATATTGATATTTCTAATAAAAAAGAATTGCTTAAATTATTCCAAGAATATAGTATTGCTAAGAGTGAATATGATCAAATTAAGTATGCTTTAAAAATGGTCAAACAAACAGGATATGGAGTTGCAACACCAACTTTAAAAGATATGAAATTAACAACTCCTGAAATAACTAAACAAGGAACTAGGTTTGGAGTAAAATTAAAAGCAACTGCACCATCTGTTCATATGATAAGAGTAGATGTAACTTCAACATTTGAACCAATAATAGGTTCTGAAGTACAATCTCGTGAGCTTATTAATCATTTGATGAAGGATTATGAAAATGATCCGGAAAATATTTGGAAAAGTGAAATTTTTGGAAGAAGTTTAGATTCTATAGTTCAAGAAGGTATTCAATCTAAAATTAACTTAATGCCTGAAAATATAAGATTTAAATTACAACAAACATTAACTAAAGTAGTTAATCGTGGAAGTGGAAACTTAATTGCTATTGTTTTGTAAAAAAATATTAATAAAAAGATAAAAATACTTGACAAAATATAAAGTTTTTAGTATCATACAACATGTAAATTGAAAAAAGGAAAGAGATTATATCCACCTGATTACTATAGTAATGGGTAAATGCCTAAAAAATAATTGTATAGTTATACTATAATTTATTGTATTTTAGTGTATTAAAAGTGGATATTTCTTATCTACTTTTTTAATTTAATATAATTATTGGAGGTGTTTTGTATCGCAAACAAAAAAAATGATTTGTTAATTAATGAACAAATCAAAGCTAGTTCTATATTAGTTATTGGTCCTAATGGAGAACAAGTCGGAGTAAAACCATTAAAAGACGCACTTATTCTTGCAAATTATGCGGGACTTGATTTGGTTCTTATGAATCCAAATGGAAATCCACCAGTTTGTAAAATTATGGATTATAACAAGTACCGTTATTTGAAGAATAAAAAAGAAAAGGAAAACATTAAACGTCAAAAAGCAAATATGAGCGAAACTAAGGAATTTCGTCTTAGTCCTGTAATTGATGTTGGTGATTTTGATACCAAGATTAAACAAGTAACTAAATATCTAGAGAAGGGTGCTAAGATTAAGGTAACGATTCGTTTTAAAGGACGTCAAATGGCTCATACAGATTTAGGACGTGATGTGATGATGAAATTTGCAGATAGATTAAGTGAGATTTCGCAAATTACTGATAATCCAAGTCTTGAAGGTCGAACTATGACAATGATGCTTGCACCAAAAAAATAGAAAAGGAGATGGAAAAATGCCAAAGTTAAAAACACATAAGGGTACTAAAAAAGTATTAAAAATTAGAAAAGGGGGTTCTATTAGTATAGGACGTCCTGGTAGTAGACATAATACAGGAAAAAAGAATGCTGCCTTAAATAGAAAAAATAGAAAGGGTTCTAGCTTATCAAAAGCAGATCAAAATAGACTAAGAGATATTATTTAGTCAAAAGGAGGATTTAAGTATGACAAGAGTTAAAAGTGGAGTACAAACAAAAAGAAGACATAAGAAAGTATTAAAAGAAGCAAGTGGATATTTTGGAAGTAAACATAGACTTTATAAAACAGCTAAAGAACAGTTAATGCATTCAAGTGTTTATGCATATCGTGATAGACGTGCTAAGAAGCGTGAATTTAGAAAATTATGGATTACAAGAATCAATGCAGCTTGTCGTATGAACGATATTTCATATTCTAAATTTATTAATGGACTTGCAAAAGCTGGAGTAGAAATTAATCGTAAGATGATGTCAGAATTAGCAATTAACGATATGGATGCATTTAAAGAATTAGTAGATGTTGCTAAAAATGGATTAGTAAGCGATGCTAAAGTTTCAAAAGAAGAAGTAAAAAAAGAAGAAGTAAAAGAAGTTAAAAAAGAAAAAGATGAGTTAACTTCCAAAACAGTTGCTGAGTTAAGAGAACTTGCTAAAGCAAAGGGTATCGAAGGATATTCAACAATGAAAAAAGCAGATTTAGTTGCTGCATTAAAATAAAAATAAACAAATTAATGAATTTATATTCATCCTGGGATAATCCCCCGAATATAAGAAATTAATTGAAGAGGAAAAGGAGAAAAAATTATGACAGTAGTTTCAATGAATTATTTATTAGAAGCCGGAGTTC
>ONSF01000005.1 GCA_900320425.1 uncultured Eubacteriales bacterium
AATGAATTATAAAGAGCAAATTCTTTCAGTAAAAGAAATTCAAGATAATAACAAGGAACCTGAAGATATAAAAGTTCCTAAGTTAAAAAGATAGTGATTCTATCTTTTTTAACTTTTACAACAAATTTTATTAAATTTAATTATTTCTATTGAATTGATTTAATTTTATGTTAAACTATTATTAATGATTGATATTTTTATATCAATTCGTAATAAAGCGAAAAAGTTGTAGATACCTACGACATTCACTCCAAAAGGTAAAATCGTCGCACCAATGCGACTTAATTGATTAAATCAACTTGAAAAAGTTGATTTTTAATTTTTTTATAAAATTCAATATTTGATATTTTGTCAAATATCATAGGGCGTTAAGACTTTTGACACAATAAAAATAATTCAAATTTTTTAAGCAGTTAATTCTTGGATTAAATTAATTACTCTTTTAACAACAAAAGTCTTATTACATGATGATTATACTTATAAAAAAATAGTAGAAGATTTACATAAATTTAATGTATTAAATGATAAGGAAGTTAATCATATTTTTTATGGTAATTCTTTAAATTATAAATTAAGAAATAATGAAAACAAAGTAAAAATAGAAAGGTAAATTTGACCTTTCTTTTAATCTTCAATAAATATTTATCATGTAAATATTATGCTCATTTACACTATCTTTTTCTATTAACTTCTTCTTCAACTATATCTTTTTGATATTTATAAAAATCTCTAGGAAATATTGTATCAAATCCTGTCACTATATACCCACATTCAAAATTATTTGGCAATACTAATTCTTCTGTACTTAATAAATCATATAAATATAAAGAACCTTTTATTGTTTCTGGTAATATTAATCCTTCTGCACTTGTTAAACTAAATAAGTTTAAACTTCCATTTATTGTTTCTGGTAATACTAATCCCTCGGCACTTGTTAATCCTCTTAAAAATAAACTTCCATTTATTGTTTTTGGTAATACCAATCCATTGGCACTTGTTAAACTATCTAAAAATAAATATCCATTTATTATTTCTGGTAATACCAATCCTTCTGCACTTGTTAAACCGCTTAAATATAAATCACCATTTATTGTTTTTGGTAATACCAATCCATTGGCACTTGTTAAACTATCTAAAAATAAAGATCCATTCATTGTTTTTGGTAATACTAATCCTTCTGCACTTTTTAATCCACCTAAATATAAAGCTCCATTTATTGTTTCTGGTAATACTAATCCTTTTGTACTCGTTAAACCACTTAAATCTAAACTTCCGTTTATTACTTTTGGTAGTATTAATCCTTTGACACTTGTTAAACTATTTAAAACTAAATCTCCATTTATTGTTTCTGGTAATACTAATCCTTTTGCACTTGTTAGACTATTTAAATATAAATTACAATTTATTATTTTTGGTAATACTAATCTTTTAGCATTTGTTAATAATCTTAAATTTAAATTATCTCCATAATAGCATATCAATTTTTTATTATGAATATCATTAATATTAGTTCCAATTTCATTTTCAGAACATTTAAATACTAATGATAAATCTTTTTTTATATTTCTATTATTTATTATTTCTTTAATTCTTGGATCTTTACTATATCCAAATCCAACTATTTTTCTATCTATTTCATATAAAAATCTTAATTCCTCAATTGTTAATTCTCTCGTTTGATATTCTTTATATATTTTAGTAAGTTTTTTCATATCACTTACTTTTTCTTTGTATTTTGGATAATCTGAAAATTCTTGTAATTTCTTTTCTGCTATAATTTCCATATCTGATTCTAGATTTTGTTTTTCAGCAACTCCTCGAACCTCTCCAATACTATTTCCTTCCATTCTAATTGCTATTCTTGGTATAGTTGGTTTACCTTCTAAGTCATATGAATAATATACATAAAAGTCTCCTCTTTCAAGTTGTGTTTCAGCAGTACTCTCTCCTGCAGTACACCATCCAGTACCTTTTCCTTCTATTGCTTTAACTAACTTCATATGGTCAGACCCTTGAGGATATTTTATCCATATACCATCATTTGTATTAGATTCTTGCTTTTTTATCTTATCAAGTAAAGTTATTTCATAAGCATATATTTTTCCAAATACACCTTTTTCTATTAATTTCTCTAATTCTTTATCTTCTATAGTTTCTTTATTTATATATTTTAATAATGTATCTATGCTTAAAGCTAATGCTTCATGATTAAGTTCTACAAATGGACTTGTTGTTCCTTTAGTTCTTCTACTAAACTCATGACTTGATTTATCAAAACTTCCTAATTTTAACATTCCTTGAAATGCCCAATACTTTGCCCAGGTTGGATACATCTTAGAATCTTCATTTAAAAAGTATTCTAACCAATAATCAAGCGACTTCTTTTGTTCTTCTATTACTTGACTAGCCATTTCTTTTTTCATTGACTCTGTAATATTAATATGACCATATCCTCTTTCTAAGGCAATTTCTGCTTGATGATTATAGCAACTATCCGGAATATCATCTTCTTTTATTACATATTTTTCATAATAAAAATGTTTTAATAAATTTAAATCATTTTCTCTTGGACTATCCAATACTCTTTTATGTAATCTTTCAAGTCTTTCCATATACTCTTGAATATTCTTTTCTTTTTGACTAGGATTTTTATATCCTTGTAATACTTCTCTACTATTATATAATTCTTTATATACTTTATTTAAAAATGTTTCGCCATTATAGTTATTTGCCATTTTTATCCTCCAATTTATTAAATATAATAAAATTATATCTCTTTACTACTTTTTATAACTATATAAATTATATAATATATTTAATATAAAATAAAGGAATTTTAACATAAAAAGTGCAAAAATGATATTGAATTAGTTAAAAAAACTGCTATAATTTACTTAGTTGATTTAATCAAATTTCTTTTATAGCAATTTCGCAAACTACTATCTTAATTGCTCCAATAAAATTATTAGTCGAACTTTTTAGTTCGATTTTTTTTATTACTCCACGTGGTCAGCTTGATAAGAACTATTTAAAAATAATAACAATATTAATTATATAGATAAAGTTAATGAAACAAATAATGACTTTAAAAAGTTAGAATTGTTATCTACTACTCTTAATAATGTTGATAATGAATTAAAAGAAAATAAAGAAAAAATTAAAATACTATCTGAAAATAATAAAGCATTATCTTTAAAAGTTGATACTTTATTTACTAATATAGAAATTAAAAATAATGAAATAAAAGAACTTAAAAAACGAGAATATAAATCTTAAAACTTTAGTAAATCGTTTTGAAACTATATTTAAAAGATTAATTAATTTTATTAAAAATACGATTAATAAAACTAAAGATAATGATAAATATATTGAATTATCTAATGAACTTTATTCTTATGGAATATTTAGTGAAAAGCCAGTTAAAGATATTAAAAAGTCAAAAAGAAAAGAATGATTATAAGATATTGTGTAATCTTTTTACTATTATAATTTGATCACCTAGACTTTTTTTTATTTAAATCATATTTCATTCTTGTTCATTAATTTTTTCTATTTTCATAAAATCAGTATTTTTAGAATCAATAGGAAGTCCACCTGTTATTATCACAATATCATTATTTTTATAATCGATTATTTCTTTATATTTATTGATACATTCTTTTAATATTTCATCTGTATTATTATATTTTTTTACTAAAACAGGAATAATTCCGTAATTTAAAGTTAAAGAAGATACCGTTTCTTTATTTGGACTTAATCCTAAGATAGAACATCTTGGTCTAAAATAACTTATTTTTTTAGCTGTGTAACCACTTATAGTATTTGCAAGAATACAACTGGCATTTAATAAAAGAGCTGAATTTACTACTGAATAAGATATCGTTGAAGTAACATCTAATTTTCCTTCTTTAAAAGTTTCTTCTAAATTTTCTTTATAATCAAAGTGTTCTTCTGCTTCCTCTAATATTTTACTAGTAATAGCAATAACTTCACAAGGATTTTCTCCAACACTGATTTCTTCAGATAAAATAAGACCATCTGCTTTATCTAAAACTGCATTATAAATATCAACAATCTCTCCTCGAGACGGACTTTTCTCAGTTACCATACTTTTAAGTAAATCAGTTGATACTAAACCTATTTTTTGATAATTACTTGCCATCTTTAAAATTTCTTTTTGATAAAAAGGAAGTTTTTCTACTTCAATATTACTACCTAAATCTCCTCTTGCAACAATTACTCCATCACTTACCTTTAAAATTTCTTCTAAGTTTTCAAATGATTCCTCAGTTTCTATTTTAGAAAGTATTCCTATATGATCATTTCCATTTTCAATTAACATATCAACAACCGATAAAACATCTTGTTCATCTCTAACATAAGAAAGTGCCAAAAAATCAACATTATTTTCAATGGCAAACAAAATATTTTTTTTATCTTTTGGACTAATAAACGGAAGTTTTAAATTATCTTTTTCTATATGAATTGTTTGATTGCTTTTTATATAACCTTCATCTACGACACTACATAAAAAATTATCACGATTTATATCAATTACCTTTAATTTTACATCACCATATCCTATCGTTATAATATCATCTAAATTCACAAGTTCTGCTAAATTATTATAATTAGTAGAAAGTTGAGTATCACCACATACAACAGAATAATTATAAAATCTTATTTCCTTTTTTAATTGTAAAAAAACTTTTTCTTCTTTTAATCTATCAAGTCGAATACTTGGTCCATCTAAATCTAACATTATTCCAAGAACTTTTTTGGTTTTCTTTGATGCTTCTTTTATTTTTTCAATGTAACTATGACATTCTTCTAATGTTATATAACTTAAATTAAGTTGAAAAACATCAACTCCTAAATTAGCAAAATTCATAATAGTTTTCAAATCTTTAATATTTTTTCCAAGTGATGCTACTATCTTTGTTTTTTTCATTTTTCCTCCTTATCTAATCTCTTTATTTTGGAAACTATAACTTGATAATTTCCATTTCGTTTTTCAATTTTTCCTAATACTTTTAAAATATAACCTTTTCTAATATCAAAATAGTCTTGATAAGTTTTAGGAAATACTATAAATTCAATTACTCTTTCTTCATCACTTCCTCTAAAGAATAACATTTTATCACCTTTCTTTGTTGTGATTTCTCTTATTCCTTCTACCAAAACAATCATTGTTTGCGAAGTATTAAAATAATTATCAATATTCTTAAGATCAATTATATCATTTTGTTTTGCTTTATAAGAAATAGTTGGATGATTAGAAAGATAAAATCCATAAATTTCTTTTTCCATTTCAATAAGTTCTAAATTATCATATTCTTTTTCTTCAATAATTTCTGGTTTTAATACAAATTCTTTATCAAGATCTTTACATAGATTTGCATAATTAACTAAAGAATCTAAATTAGTAAGTAAAGTTTTTCTACTATATCCAAAATAATCTAGTAATCCGCCTCTTATTAACATCTCAAAATTTGTTTTAGTTAAAGTATTTAATTTGCTAAAAACATCATATATGGTTTTAAAATTTCTATTTTCAATTATTATTTTATCACAAACTATTTTACTTATTCCTTTTATTAAAGTAAGTGGTGCTAAAATTTTATCATCTTTTATAAGATAAGTTGTTGTACTATAACGAATATCTGGTTTTAAAACTTCTAAATTATATTTTTTTAATTCATATAAGTATTCTACAGTTTTTTCATTATCTCTAATAACACTAGAAAGTAAACTTACATAAAAATATTTTTTATAATGAACTTTTAAATAAGCCATTTTGTAAGAAGTCATTGTATAAGCAACACTATGACTTTTATTAAATCCATAAGATGCAAATTTTAAAATTAAATTAAAAATTTTTTCAGCAAGGTCTTTTTCATATCCATTTTTTATAGCTCCATTTAGAAATTTTTCCTTTTCTTCTAGCATCATTTCTTTTTTCTTTTTAGACATAGCACGTCTTAAAATATCAGCTTCTCCTAAAGTGTATCCGGCAATAATACTTGCAATTTGCATAATTTGCTCTTGATAGATAATAATTCCAAACGTTGGTTTTAAAATACTTTCTAATTCACTTGTAAAATAATCAACTTCCTCAAGTTTATTTCTTCTTTTTATAAATGATGGAATACTTTCTGCAGGTCCGGGGCGAAAAAGTGCTATTGCATTTGATAAATCTAAAAAGTTATTGGGTTTTAATTCTCTTAAAAAGTTTTTCATGCCACTTGACTCAAATTGAAAAATTCCATTGGTATCACCATTTTGAAAAAGTTCAATAGTTTCTTTATCATCAAGTGGAATTTCCCGAAAATCAATTTTTATATTTTCTAATCTTTCTACTTCTTTTTCTATTTCCATTATCGTAGTTAAATTTTTTATTCCAAGAAAATCCATTTTCAAAAGGCCCAAGTCTTCTAAATAACTAGCTTCATACCCTGATATATAAATTTTTCCATCATCATATACTAAAGGAACCACTTCATTTAAAGGAGTATTACTTATAAGAATTCCTGCAGCATGAACTCCACGATGTCTTTTAATTCCCTCAACTTTTATTGCAACACTAATTAGTTTTTTAATTTTTATATCCTGTTTTATAGCCATTTGGAGTTTTATATCACTCTTTACTAATTCTTTTAAATTTTCTTTTCTATTTCCAATTATTTTAGATAGATAATCAATATCAGCACTTGCTACATTCATAACTCTTCCAATATCTCGAATGCACATTTTAGCCCCCATTGTATCAAATGTTATTATTCCTGAAACATGATCTTTTCCATATTTTTTTACAACATAATTTATTACATCATCTCGGTATGTATCCGGAAAATCGGTATCAATATCTGGCATCGTAACTCTTTCAGGATTTAAGAATCTTTCAAATAATAAATTATATTTAATTGGATCAATCTCAGTAATTCCTAAAGTGAAACTAACAAGAGAACCAGCTGCACTCCCACGACCTGGTCCAACTAATATTCCTTTTGATTTAGCATATTTAATAAAATCATATACAACTAAAAAATAATTCGAAAATCCCATCTTAGAAATAATTTCTAATTCATGTTTTAATCTTTCTAAATAAATTTTGGTAATATTACCATTTAATCTTTTTTCAAGACCTTTATAAGACAAAATTCGTAAATATTCATCAGAATTTATCTCTTTATTAAAGATTGCTAAATTAAGAGAATATTTAGGTAGTTCTAAATGACACATACTTGCTAAATTAAAAGTATTATCTATTGCCTTATTTTTTGTATTAATCATATTATAATAACAATTTTTCTTTTCCGTATATTCAGAAGTTATTGTTTTATTATCTCTTAAAAGTTCTAAATACTTTAAAATTTCATAGTCTCCTTCTTCTTTATATAAATGTAGAGGAATATAAATAGCATTATCTAAATCTTTAGTTTTTTCATTATAGGGATAAAAAATATTTTCATAACTAGTATTAATTTTTTCAAAAGGAATACATATTAAATTATCTCTATAACGATTAAAATCATCATCACTTAAATTTTTTTCACTTTGAAAAGAGGTAAGTTTTAATAAATTTTTATAACCTTGATAGTTTTTAGCAAATAAAAGTCTACTTTTAAAATCAACTCCTACAATAGGATTTAAATTATTTGCTTGACATTTTTTTATAAATTCCATCGCACCAAACATATTATTATCACAAATGGCAATGCTATCTAGATTATTATCTTTTGCAAGATTTATTAAATCATCAACATTAAGTAAGCTAGATAAAAACGTATAAGTTGTTTTATTAAAAAGTGGTATATACATAAATCCTCCCATATCTTCTATTATTATAACAAAAGTAAATTTAAATGTATATTTATTTTGTAAAATAGATTATAATTAATTAAGAGGTATAATTATGGAATTTATTGTAGGAATTATTATTTTAATTATTTTTTTAATCTTTGGATATTTTTTTATAGTACATAAGTTAAAAAGGTTATCTAGAACTTACTTTGGAACAACTAATTTAAAAGAAACATTAGATTTATCTAAATTAGAAGAAGAAACAATTCCTAAATCATTAGGAAGTTTGGATAGTTTGTATTTATCACAATTTAAAAAAGATTTTCCTGATATGAATATTAATGAACTTAAAAGATTGAATGAAAGTTATATTATAGAATTATTTCAGAAAATAGAAGAAAAGGAAATAGAAACTTTTTCTATTAAAAATGAAAAAGTAGTATCTTTTATAAAAGAAAAAATTAAAAGTTTAGGAACTGATAATATTAAATTTAAAAATTTTAAAATTCATAATACCGTTGTAAACAAATATGAAAAAGAAAATGGAATTGCAACTTTATATCTTGCTACATCATTTCAATACGAAGAAATTAGAAATGGAGTCAATAAAAAAATTCAAAATCGTATGAAAAGCGAATATATTTATATTATTTCAGAAAAAGAAGTCACCAAAAAAACAAAAGCATTAGGTTTAAATTGTCCTAATTGTGGTGCTCCTATTACTTCTTTAGAACATAAAAAATGTGATTTTTGTAAATCAGGAATTATCGATTTTATAAAAAAAAGTTTTGTTTTAAATGATATTTACGAATATTAAAAGAAGAAACTACTACTCGGTTTCTTCTTTTTTTTCTGTCTTATTTTTTTTATTTTTATACTTATCAATATAAGTAGATATAGCAGTTTCTACTTCTCTTAATGAACCTTTTGCAAGATTTGATATTCCAACTTTTTCTTTAGCTGTATCAATTAAAATTCTTCCAAATAAAACTCCGGATTGAACTTTTAAATCGTTAAATAAATCTGGCTTTATAGTAACAAGAAAATATCCCCATAAAACTCTTTTAGTTGCAATCATAATTCGTTCATTAGTAAGTGCAACTACACAACTGGAAAATATTTCTTTACTAGAACCTCCCTTTTGACCACAGAAAACATAATAAAGTTTTTCTCCAGGATTTAAGTGCTCATTAATTACATTACTATGAGCATGAATTCGAAAGCAAATTGTTCCAAAATATTTTCTTTTATAACGTTTAGCTAACTCGTATACTCGATTACTCATTTATAAAACCATT
This sequence comes from uncultured Eubacteriales bacterium, assembly GCA_900320425.1. Lineage (GTDB taxonomy): Bacteria > Bacillota_I > Bacilli_A > RF39 > UBA660 > RUG591. The sequence goes on from ONSF01000005.1 coordinate 9,102, forward strand.
CTTTTGGAATAATTCTTTTAACTTAGATGCTTCAACGTATCCAAATTCTCCATCGATGATTTTTCCTTCTCCTACTATAATTGTATTTGGTGTTCCAAACCCTTTCGCATATTTTTCTGAAGAACTCATAAATTTCTTACCTTCTTCCGTATAATCATTAATACTAGAATCAAAGAATTCTTCAGTATTTAAATAATTAACTTTTAAATTATATTGACCTGCAACTTTCTTTAAAATTGGAGTTTCCTTTTGGCACCAAGAACAAGTTGGACGGGCAACATAAACAATAGAAGCATCTTCTCTTTGCATTAATTCTAGATATTCATCAACTGTAATATTATTAAATTCAACAGTTTTCCCCTCTCCAACATTTTTAGAAGATAAGAAGGCAAGTCCCAATACTAATGCAACTACTAATACAATTCCTAATCCTTGTAATAATTTTTTCTTACTTACTTTTATAGTAATTTCTTCATTTTCTTTTTTCTTCTTTTCATCTTTTTTCATATAATAACCTCTTTCTATAGATATTATAGCATTAATTATTTAATTTTTCAAATTTTTGACAAAAAATACATTTTTATTTTTTTATGATGTTAGAAAAGAAAAAAAAGATGAAAAATCATCTTAAAAATCATTATTTTTATTTGGAATAAGAAGAGTTTGACCTACTGAAAGAAGAGTTGAATCTAAATTATTTAAATTCATAATACTTGATACTGTTACTCCATAATTATTGGCAATTTTATATAAGGTATCTCCTCTTTTTACAGTATAGATAATATTTTCTTCAGTTATTTCTTCTGTTGGAATTTGGAGTATTTGTCCAATTGAAAGAAAATTACTTGTTAAATTATTATATTCTTTAATGGCATCTGGTGTTGTTTCATATCTTTTGGCGATTGAATATAAGGTATCGTTAGGCATTACTTGATAAACTATATAATCAGTCTCTTCTATCGTATTTCCTTCTGGAATATATAATTGCTGTCCTATGCTTAAAGTATCACTTGTTAGATTATTTAATCTTTTTATATCATCTACACTTACTGAATATGTATTAGCAATTTTATATAAGGTATCTCCTCGTTTTACAGTATAAATTACATTACTAGGTTCAATAGTTGGAATTTTTATTACTTGACCTATAGATAAAATGGTAGTTGGTAAGTTATTATAAGTAATTAATTCATTTACAGTTGTGTTAAATTGATTGGCAATTTTTGATAAAGTATCTCCAGATACTACGGTATATTCATTTTCATCAGGAGTTTCAGGCACTTCTATGTTTGGAACTCGTAAGGTTTGACCAATAGTTAGTGTATCAGTTGTTAATCCATTGAGTCTTCTTAATTCTTGAACCGAAGTATTATAAGTTCTTGCAATAGAATATAAGGTATCTCCTCGTTTTACTGTATAAAGTCCATCGGTTTCAGGAATTGTACTACCTGGTGGAGTATAGTTAATTCCTATATAGTTAGAAACTGCTTCTACTACTCCTTCAACATAATCAAGTAGGTTATTTTGAAGTTTTCTCTGATCATTTGGATTATCAATAAATCCATATTCAATAAGTAATGCTGTAGTATTGGGAGTTTCTCTCATTATATAATAGTAATCACGACTTGGATCTTCTGGTAATACTCTTTGATAGTATTTTCTTTTAATTTGACCACGTTCTCCTATTTCATTTAGAATCATAGAAGGGAGAGTTCCGGAGGTGCGAAGAGGATAGACTACCTCAGCACCTTCACCACCGCGAACCCAGCAAATTTGCGTTTTTTTTGACTAAAAAAATAAATTAATTACATACTAATTCTTCTATTTTAATATCATTCAAAAAAGATAATAATATATCATAAATATACAACTGAATTTGATGCCAATCACTAGTAGAATCTGGTATATTTTTTTCACAAGCCTCATTATAGAACACTTTCACTTTCTTGAATTTTCCTCTAACCTTTGATTCATCACCATGTTCTAAATCATGAAAAAAATATCTTCTAAGATCATTAATAAATGTAAGTGTATTATTACTATCATAAGACCTTATTCCTTTGTTTTCCCAAAACATTTTATATAAATAATCTATTAATTCTTTAAAATCATTTTCATTATCGACTACTATGTCTGGTAAATAACAAATTATTTCCATAACTTTAGTTGTTGGTTTAACTAAATAATCTTGATTAACTAAATATGATTGTTGATTTAACTTAGTTAAAATTTGCATCATTTTCTTCCCTTTTAATTGTATATTACTTGATACTGATTTTTCATAAACAATTTCAGAATTATTCGTATTGTCTTTCTTATAAACAGAACTTAATACTTGTAATAATTTTTTAAAGATATTTACATAAAAATCATCTTTTAATGATCTTTCTTCAATAATACCAATATTTTTAAACTGTTCTATTATAGATAATTTATAATTTAAATTTTTCTCAGTATAAATATTAATATAATTATAGATGTCGTATATTTTATCATTATCATATGTCAATACTTTTTTTATCAAATTATTACTAATATTTACATATTGATTCATAACATCTTTGATTATTAAATATTTAAAATAATTATTAATTTCTTCTTTACAATATTTTTTAAGCAACTTTAGCATCTCAGAATATACATAGTCGTCTATTTTACTTCCGCTTTTATTAACTTGCTCGTATGATTTTATTAATTTTTTATATGTATCATTATCCAGATAGCGCACCATAACTTTGTAACTATTTTTACTACTTTTCATACTTCCTCCAAATAAAGAATTATAATAATATTATTATATCATATTAAATGTTAATTATATCATATTAAATGTTAATTTTATCATTTTCAATGATTTTAAACTTATAATATATTTCTACATTTCGATCTTTATCAATAACTATTTTGTCTATTACACTTAATAATAATTCTCTAGTAGGATTTTTTTTATCTAATAATTTTTTAATCTTATTGATTATTTCAGGTATCTTATCATCATAACTAACAATACTACCAACTTTCTTTTCTTGTCTTTTAATCTTTTCTTGTAATTCTTTAATATCTTTTTCATATCCATTTTGAACAATTTCAAAAACAGTGTCTGTTAATAATTTTCTATATCTATCACTAAATAAATTTACTAAAAGTTGTTTCTTCTTTTCAAGTGACTTTTTTAAACTTTCTAAGTTTTCTACATCTTTATCTTTATAATCATTCATTCTTTTATTAACTTCATTTGCCAAATAATCTATATCTAGATTATCAATAAACTTCTTTAAAGTATGTTTTACTCTTTTTAAAATTGCTTCTTCAAGTGGATCATAAGGCATAAAATGTGAAACACATTGTTTATCTTTCGTATCTCTTGTAAATTTATTACAATTAATTGTCCAATAATCTAACTTTTTTCGATAATTAATTGTTAATCCATTACCACATTCTTTACATATAAATAGGTTTTCTAGTAGCCTCTTCTCTCTATCTGCTCTAATTTTAGGCATCGTATATTTACCTTTATTATTTATTTCATTAAATGTAGCTTTATCAACAAGTGGTTCATGAGTATTTTCAACAATTATCCAATTAGCTTCTGGAACATACACCTTTTTCTTAGATTTATAACTTATTTTAGCTTCTTTATTTTGAACCATATCTCCAGTATATATTCGATTAATTAAAATAGTTTTAACACTCTTAACATTCCATTTATTTAACTTACCTGGTAAATTCTTATAAGCACTTGGAGTTAGTATTCCTGAATCATTTAATTTATCGGCTATATCACTCATACTCATACCACTAGAAAACCAGTCAAATATATTTCTAACATTATCAGCTGTTTCTGGATCTGGTATTAAATGTCCTTTATCTTCTGGATCTCTCATATAACCATATGATGGTCGACTTCCAATAAAATCCCCCGCCATTTTTTTAGAACGAAGTACATCTCTTACCTTATATGAATTCTGTTTACTATAATAATCATTACACGCAACAATAAATGTTGATGAATCATTACTTGGTTGATTTTTAAAACTATCATAGTTTTCCATTACAGAAATAAATCTTATTCTATTTTCCGGAAAGAACGTTTCAATAAAATATCCTGTCATTACATGATCTCTACCTAATCTTGATAAATCCTTAACGATTACCATATTTATTTTCTTATTTCTAATATCCTGAATCATTCTTTTAAATCCAGGTCTATCAAAATTAGTTCCAGAATAACCATCATCTATATATTCCTCTTCTAAAATATAATTATTATTAGCTACAAAAGTTTTTAAAATATTTCTTTGATTAATTACACTCTCACTATCAGATTCAAATTTCTTATCACTATCTTCTTGTGAAAGTCTTATATATATTCCCACTTTATAAATTGTATTGTCTTCAAAATTTCTATTAAACATTTTCCTCCTTCCGTTTAGTCAATAATAGACTCCTTCTAAGAAATATTGATGTTAGCATCATTTTTTAAATTATGCAAATCATTATCAGATATATTTAATGAATAAATTAAATAATCTAAAATAATATCTTGAAAATTTCTATCATTACTAAATATTTCTTCTTTTAATTTTATTTGTTTATTTATTGGCATAAAAAAACATACCTCCTATTTAAAAGGTATGTTTTTATATCAATTTAATGAAATTACTTATGAAAATTGTCATTTAAAAATTTTATTAAACTATCAGAATCAGTTATATCATTTTTAAATAGAATATCAATTATATCTGTACCAGAAATAATAGCAATAGGATGATTATCTTCTATAATTTCTTCATATGCTTGTTTGGCTACATACGAAGTCGTAACAAAAACTCCAAATTCTCTATGCTTAATTCTGGAAATTAATCTTGATGTTTCTTTGACACCTACAGAATTTGAAACACTATAACACTTAGCTTCTAAAGCAAAGGTAGTTTTTAATCCAGATGACAAACCATTTAAAATTTTATACTCTCCAATTCCATCACGACCACCATCCCTAGTTGGTCTAGTATTTTGACAATTAATAATATTTTTATCAGATAAAGTCGTTATTAAAATTGCAAATTCTTCAAACAGATATGGATTATCACTAAAATAATCAATTATAATATTTAACATATTCATTTTAATATTTGATGAAGGTAACTGTTCATTTTTATCTCTTATATGTTTTTCAACATTAACTGTTAAAGGATTATATATTCCAGTTGAAATATATTTTTTTCAAGAAACTGGAGCAAGCTTACTTTCATAACCTTTACCATTTTTTAAATCTTCAAGCCATCTCAGATCTATTGAAGATGAATTTGGATTATTTTGACTACCATCATCTGTATTTAAAATCGTGAAAATTGCTTTATAATTTTGAAAGCGTCCTCCTTCTCTTCTTTTTGCCCAAAGAGCTGTAAGCCATTCTCTTGAATCAATAGCTTTATAGCCTAGCACTAATAAACCAGAAAACTTGATATCACCAGAATCAGTTTTTTCAAAAAGAAAAAATGGAGGAATTTTAATTCTATCACTAATTTTATCTGACATTGCATAACTAAATGATTCACGTAAAATAACATTCCCGCCTAAATTTGTATCGTGCAATTCTCTACCAGCCACCTGATTATCACCATAATATGTATAAATTCCTATTTCTTCATCCAATACATCTTGCCAATAAATATCTTCTTTTGTAGAATATAATACAACATATTTAATATCAAAAATGTTTTTCCATTGACCTATTAGTCTAAAGCCGCCACTATTTTTTACTTTCATTAGTTTGGATAATACTTCACAACTTTTATTAATATATGGTTTTTTGTTTTCATATATTGCATCAATATTTAAAGATGATATATTATCACTAATAATATTCTCAAATTTATTAATCATTTTTTATTGCCTCATTGAAAAAAATGTTAATTTCTTCATCTGTTAATGATTTTATATTAGATAAATCAATATCATATTCAGTACGGTACACTCCCTCAGGCTCTTTCATTTCAAATTTTGGAATATCGGCAACTTTATAAAATTTAATATTATCATTTGCATAATTAAGTTCAAATCTTTCAGCTTCATCTTCATTTACTTTCCGAAGCATTTTTTCGTACTCAACAATTTTGTTATAATCATTTATAAATAATCGTTTTACTTTTTCAAACAAATCAAAAACAGTAAAACCATTATCGTCTTTTCTAATCATAACAGACGTTAAAACAACATCATTATTAGTAAAAACTTGCTCATGATTAACACGATGAATTCTAGTCGAATTTGATGTTGTTTTCACCTCTAACTTTGTCTGATCATCTAACGAAAAATCATATTTTAAATAAAAATCATTATGCCAATATGATGAAATATCAACTTTAAACTTATTGATTAAATAGTATATAGTAAATAATTCTCCCCATAAGCCTTTTTCATAATCCACATTTTTAGAAGAGGTTATTTGAAATAATTCAATCAGATTTTTCATCAAATTTAACATTTCATTATTGTTATTATCTTTTAAATAACATAAACATAGTCTAACAAAAGTTTCAATATTTTCATTATCTTTATTGCTACAAACTATAACATTAAAATAGTCAGTTAACATTTCGTTTTCTAATTTTAATGTAACTTTATAATTTTGAAATAATTCTAAGTAATTTGTTCTAATTTTAGTTGTTTCTAAATTTTCATGTACTTTTTTTAAACAAATTATATTTTCATTTTTATCAACACCAAAAAATATTTCATTATCAAATTCTTGGGCAAAATATCCATCGCCGTCATAGTGAGTTTTCAAAAAATTAATAATATCACTAATCATTTTCTAACCTCCCTATAATTCTTTTTGCATTTGTAACTGGTGCATAAAATGCTATCATCGGAATAGTAATGTCATTTTTAGCCTTTGGATGAACTAAATGTATTTGTAATTGCGTCTTTTCTAAATATATATACCTATCACCTGGATAATATAATGGATCACTTTCATATCTATTTTGTGAATGACCTTGCATTAAGTTAGATGTAATAAAATTACTATCATCAAAACTACGTTCTTCACCAGTGTCATATCTCATTTGCAAAACTGTAACAGTTGATTTTACACCATCTTGAATATTTCGATGCTCAACTGCTGCTGGATATTTATAATTAAAATCTATATTATCAATATAATACTTTTTTATAATTGTATTTATATCTGACAAAGGTATATCATTATATACTCTGTGAATTAAATTACCAAATTTTTTATCTTCAAAAGTATATTTAGACAATAACTCTTTCCACGTCTCATTTACATCTTTTATATATGTAATATTGGTATTTATGCGTTTTTGTTCAGTCCATATACCAAATTTTATTTCTTCAACATTTGGAACTACTGCTTTTCTTGTAGGATTTAAATTATTATCCAACTCAAATAATCGCGGCATATCCTTTATGTTAATATTATTTTTCTTACAATACTTAATCCATCCCCATATATCATCCTCATGACTTAATAAATTAGCAAAATCTTCCTTAATCTGTCTTGTACAATACACCCTACACAAATCAAAATACTTTTTCCTATAGCCAAACCATCTTGCTCTCTGTTCAACAACATCTGCATTTGCTCGTGTTTTGCTTCTCCTTACAATATAAGTTAGGGCTAAATCATTAATTGTTAATCCTCTTTCTACAAGATTACCACCAACAATAATAATATTTCGTGTTTTATAGTAATCAATTTCTGTGTTTTTATCACTATTTATAACTAATACACGCGAATCATTTAATTGTTCATTAATATTTGACAAAATTAAATTAAATTCTGGCATATCTTCAACAGTTCTAGATAATTCATCATATCCATATTTTAAATATTTACTTAATTGAATATAACCATTTTCAGAAGTATCTTGTTCAGAACTATTTAACCAATTTTCTAAAATTAAATTTACTTTCTTCTCAACTTCTTTGTGATCAAACTTTTTTTGACTTGGATGAATTAACATAACATGATTTTTTCCATCATTTCTAAACTTTCGAATAACACTTCCAACAAAAAATACTCCTAAAGAATTATAAAATGATTCTGGAACTCCATCACCTTCAAGCATTTCTCTTTCATCTTCAGGTAATTCAATAACATGCAAATCTTGATTATCTCCATGAAACATAGCACCACCTGTATACTCTTTGCCAGGTTCAACAAGTTGGCAAAAATCAGGAGATAAACTATCTATCGTATCAATTAATAAATTTGCCTGTGGTGTTGCGGTAATAGATACAAAACAAACATGACTTAAACTTTCTTTCAACTGTAACAATTCATTATATATAACCGTTTTTTCATTACTTGCAACTTTGGCATTTAGAGATGCTTGATCACCTTCATCATCAATTAATAATACTGGTTTTTTTTCTAAATTAGCGTCAGCAATATAGGATTTAACATTTCTAATATGTTTCTGATGTTTCAAAGCTACTATTATTATTTTTCTTCCACTATTATACATTCTGTTTAATTGCTCAGGGCTTATAGAATCAAATTTATTAGTTGTACTTAGTACAACAACGTCTCTATCGTCACGTTTATTATTATCAATATCAAACATTTTTTTAATTCTATCCTCAGTTTGTGACAATAAATTGTTTTTTGTTCCACCAAACACAACAATAATATTATAATTATTATCAAATGCCAATGACATCAAAGAAATAAAATTTGAAGTCTTTCCACTTTGAATTTTTCCTATTGCTAATCCTGTTTTTCTACCACCATTTAAGTTAGGATTTGGACAATTTGAAAGTATTTTAGCAGCCGTTAATATTGTTTCAAACTTTTCGTCTTCTGACATATAGTTCAAGTTTTTTTTAATTCTGGCTGTTTCTTTACCGTCTAAATATACTTCCCAATTATCAAGGTTATTGCTATCATTATTAAGTTCAACTATTCCTTTTCGCATAATTCACCTCATTTTTTTGATAATTTATCAAGCAATTTATTCATATATGTTCTAATATCAGAAGGGTCAACAGATCCATCAGAATTTTTTGAAACTTTCTTTGCATTTCTCTCAGCAATAATCATCGCACATGCTAGTTTATTCATTATTTTTAAGAAGTTAGTATCATTAATATATGGAACAAAAAATGCATGACGTATATTTAACGATATTTCTATTTTATTTTCAGAAATTTCTTTTGAAGTTATCCATGCTCCATTTTCATTATCACTATACCATTTTACTATTAAATCATAGTCATCAACAGAATATGAATATACTTCTTGTTTTTGTTCCTCCGGAAAATCTAAAATCGTCACATTTTCAACCTCGTGATTACCACTACTTCCATATTCTACTGGTTCTTCATTAATTTCAAAAACAGCTGATGTTATATTATTAACAGTTTCAGTTACAATATCGCTTTTCTCCTCTTCTGTAATATCAGTTACTTTTTTACTCTCATTCTTTCTATATTTTTCGGCCTTACGCCTATAATCATCTGAAACACGCAATAAATTTTCAATTAACAATTCTTCTAATCCATTGTTCCAGTCAAATCCATCCTTTGCTTGAGTAACCTCCCAATTATCTAAATTTATTTCTCCGAATAATCTCTGATATGTAAATGAATTAGATTTACCAAATATTTCATCTGGTCTATAGTTTTCACCAGGCCCACCTATTATGACTCTACCTCTACGCATAAGTGTAAAGCCAGCATTACTAGTACTACCTGGATCCATCAGACCTATCCAACCATTAACATTATATTTTTTTCCATATGAAGATAAAATCTCAAAATCAATATTTTTCTTCCATTCAACAATAGTTCCATCATCAAATTCTTCTACAAGAATACTTGGATCATTATATGTCAAAGATTCACCATTCCATATAATATCAATTTCACCATTTCGTATATCATTTCTATAAATGCTTGATAAATGTTCTTTAATTTTTGATAACGTTTTTTTTACCATTTTTTGGTTTAGAGATGTTATATAAATTTTTGTATAATGTTCATTTTTATCGGAAAAACTTTTTGAATAATCAATATTACTAGTTTTATTTTCTTGCAAATCAGAAACATCTATTGTTGCTTTAAATTTTTCGTTTTCACCTAATCGCGTTGTTTCAACAGTCCATAGATTTCCAAACCAACACGCAGCTGTTTTCAATCCCATACCAAATTCATTTCTACCTGTATTATTTTTTGGTGGTTTATCAAGAATAAGCGCTCTTTTAAAATCATAAAAATCCATACCAAACGCAGTATCAGTTATTTCTAAATAATCATTGTCTAAACTATAATTAATATTTATATATAATTTTTTAAATCCTTCCTGTGACTGCAATTCTTCCTTATGATCATAATAACTCTGCGTAGAATTATCAACAAATTCAGCAACTGCATACCATGGCTTATAACTTAATCTTTTATATGTACCATACACTCCAGTAGATGGAGTAATATCAATTTGTTCTATCATAAATTCCCCCCATTATCATCATAATTATTAAATAATTGTTGAATAATATATTCAACGATATCAACACACACAGTATTTCCTAACTGCTTATATGATTGTTTGTCATCTTTCAAATCTAATTTTAAATCTTTAAATCCATATAATTTGGATATTTCTAAAGGAGTAATATATCTTTTATATTTACCTATTATTGGTGTCTGATTAATTGCAACAAACGTTGGAAAGCATTTATTATTTTTAACTCTTATACCAGATGGTCTAAATTGAATAATGCCATCCCAAACACTATCAATAGAAGTACTGGCATTCCATTCAAATTTTCTATTCGATCTAGATGTAAATTTTAAAGAATTATATTTTTCTTTCCACTCATCTATTATTTTACGATTTTCATAGTAAAATTTTTTATTTTTTTCAATAAGTTTCTGTTTCCATTTAGGATAACTTGCAGGTATTGGTTTTTCATTTAAATAATATGACCAAATTGGTGATATGAACTTACCACCATTTTTTTCAACAGAAATTCTTAATTCTTCCCATATATTAATTATATTTATTTTATCATCATCTATATAATACTTTTTATCAACTTTCTCGTCTAAAAACTCATTAATGTCCCTTCCGACAAAATTGTAAGTATTTAAATTTAATCTTTCTGGCCAATCAATATTTATATTTTCAATTTCATGATTAGGATCATATATACACACAATAAAAATTCTTTCTCTTAATTGAGGTATACCAAGATAATGTGGACTAACCATATGCTTATCAACAGTATAACCAATGTTATGCAATTTTTTATATATTGTATCCCATGTTCTACCATTATCATGTGATACAAGATTTCTAACATTTTCTAATATTGCAAATCTAGGATGATACTTATCCAATATATCTGCAACCTGAAAAAATAATATGCCTTTGTTAGTATCCTTAAATCCTTTTTGATTTCCGGCTTTTGAAAAAGATTGGCAAGGAAAACCTGCAAAAAGAATATCAAATTGGCCATTATTCTCAATAATTTTTTTTTCTAATTTTTCATGTGTTTCATCTAGTTTGATATCATTATAACAATCTATTCCATAAGTATTTTTATAAACTTCAGATACCGGAAAATCAAAGTCAGATGCAAAAATACATTCAGCATCTGGAAAAACTCTTTCTATTCCTTGATGGAACCCCCCAATACCACAAAATAAATCTACATACTTCATAAAATCACCTTTAACTATTAATAACACTATTATATCATAATATTTGACAAAATTTGAGTTTTTTCAACAAAAAAACTACCAATATTTAAAATTAATAGTATTATTATTACAATTACTTAATAACCAAACTTGAGTTAATCAAATTTCTGACACGCACCACCTCCTGCATTAATGTGGTTAGATAAAACCAACACTTTGGAATCATTTCCAAAAGTATTTCTCATTGTATTGAGTCTTTCTGTTCTTGATAAAGTAGTATCAGAGTCCCTTGTAATTGCAACAGGAACACCTAACTCTTTAAAACGATTATACATATAATTTGCAGCTTTCAGTGTAAAATCTTTTTCTCTTAAATTTCCAGATACTGCACCGGGGTCACTTCCTCCATGTCCAGCATCTACTACTATTCTATATCCATTATTCATATATAATTAATTCACCCATATTATTGTATGTATTGAAAGTAAATTGGTGAAAAAATTATTTTGATTTCTTCCCACTGAAGAGATTATATTTTTTAATTTGCGTAATTTTGTACACTTTTTAATATTTATTTTTTATATAGTTTTAAATATAAAATAAACAGTTCATACCAATTATGATAATATCTCATAATTGCATCTTTCGATGGTAGACCAAGTTGTACTAAATTCTTAGTTGTTTTTGAAATAGTATTACCTTTTTAATAAAATTTAAAATAATTTCATCATTTCATTTTTAGAAAATTTATTTTTTTCTTTCTTTAATACAAAAATATTATATTTATTACCATATATTTTTATCATCCTATTAACATCTTTTTAATATCATCTGATGTTATTAAAAGATTTTTTCTTTAAATTTTTGAACCACAAATATTTTGAAAATTTTCCGTTGTACCAAAGTAATTATAAATTACAAGAGCAAATTTACCAGTAATTATCTATTTTAACCTTTATATTTTATTTTATATATTATACATATTTTTAATTTTTTTTATAAAGTAATAATATAATAAATAATACTATATTTATGAAAATCATAAGTAATGTTAAAGGATTAATCACATGTAAAAGATTA
>ONSF01000030.1 GCA_900320425.1 uncultured Eubacteriales bacterium
AAATTATCTTCAATTAAATGAAGATTTTGTTCCATAAAAACAACATCATAAACAAGTTTATCTTTATGAAAATAATCATAACTTTCAATTAATATTTGAATAATTTTTTTCATATTTTCATAATCTTTACTTTTTCTAAGTTGTCCAATATATAATTGATAAATATAAGTGTCAGTTTGTCTTTGTCTATTTTTACCTTTAGTCCAACAAATTTCAATATCAACTAACATAGTATTATCTTCAAGCATAATATCAGCTTTATTATCAACTGTTAAGGCAGAAAAAGAAATTTCTTCACTAGTTAATTTAATATTATTATAAATAACATTAAAATCTTCATGTAAAACTTCAGAAACAACTCTAGCAGTAAGTTCACGTGCAACAGAACTATTTTTAAATATTTTTTTTGCAACTCGATCATTCATTAAAACAAAATTATGATTCACAAAAACCTCCTTTCAATGCCAAAATAACAAAAAAATATAAATATATCAAATATGATTATTTTTAATAAAAAAGTATAAAAATAAATAATTGTTTATATTAATAAATAAATCATCAAATTTATAAAAAAAATACGAAGTAAATATACTAAACAAAAGTTATATTTAAAAAAATAATGAAATTAATAAAATAAATTGTTTACACAATTTGACATATATTTTTTTTTTATTATAGACTTTATATCTTGAGTTTGATAGTTTAAAGTGAAAAAAAATACGTACGTAAGAATATGATTATATATCTAGTTTTAATATAAAATTATAAAAATATTAAATTAACTTATGAAGCAAATTTCTTTTATAATATACATAATACAAATTCTAATATAGGTAATAAATTATAAATTAAAAAAAGTAAAATATTTTTTAAATCTTGTAAAATAAGCAATAATTTAAATAAAACTTTAGATTTTTAGTATAGAAAAATAGAAAAAATCTATTTTTTTTTAAAGTTTTATGATAAACTATTACTAGAATAAAGGGTGATATTATGAATAAGAAGACTATTTTGATGTTAATAAATGGATTTGGTATTGAAAAGAAAGAATCTTATCCTATTTATGATAGTGATATTATGCCAACTTTTGATGAATTATCAAAAGAATATTTATTTTCTAATAATTCAGTTATTTCAAAAGTAAGTAATTATATTGATGCTTATAGAAATATTTCAATGGATATAAATGAATTATATAACTATAGTATAATTGATTCAGAAATTACATCTAAAAAATTAATTACAAATGATACTTTACTTCGTTTAAAAAATGAATATGATACTAAGAATGGAAATTTACATCTATTTTGTTTAGTAGATACTAGTTTAAAAATTGTAACACATTTAAAAGAAGTCTTAAAAGTATTAAATCCTAATACAAATAAAAAAATATATTTACATTTAATTATATCAAGTAATAATATAGAAGATTATAAATATTTAGTAGATGTATTTAGTCATATTAATATGGATTTAGCGGCATATGCTGAGATAGGTTTTATTTTGGGACTTGATTCTATTTCCAATAGTGCAAAGCAAGTTGATTTAAATTTCTTCTTTAAAATGTTTATTACAAAAGTAGGAGAAAAATGGCAATCATTTACTCAAAAATTTAATGTTTTGTATGCTATGAAAACTCTTCCTCGTGAAACTAAACCGTTTATTGTAAATTCTAATTTTAATTTAGAACCTAATGATACTTTTTTTATCTTTAATTATGATAATATAGACTTAACAAGTTTTATTGCAACATTATCGGGAATTAATTATGGAGAAGCTAAGAATAATTATTCATATTATTCATTATTTCCTGTAAAAAGTTCTTTAGCAATTCCTTATATGTATCAAGCAACAACGGCAACAAACTGTATGGTTTCTAATTTAGAAAAATTAAATGCTAGTGCTTTAATTATTTGTAAAAAAGATCAAGTGGGAGTAATTAATTACTTTTGTAATGGTTTAAAAAATGAAACTTCAAGTTCTTTAGCATTTATTGATATTCAAAATATAATAAATCCGGAAACTTTAGTTCAAGTAGTTAATCAATTTAATAAGGAATTAATAATTATTAATTATGAACTAAGTGATGTTGAAAGTACCATAGAATTAAAAAAGAAATTAACCGAAATTGATTCATCATTAAAAGCATTAGAACAAAATAGAAATGGAAGTAAATATACTTTAATTGTTAGTTCTTTATATGGAATGAATAAAACAATGAAAAATGATAAAGATGTTATGTGTAATGTTATCTTTTCTAATGAATTACCATTTTTATACATAGATGATTTTTTAACTAAGAAAAATTATCTAATTCAAAGTGGAAGTATAAATGATATATTAAAAAGTTGTTATAAAAGTATTAATTTAAAAAGTAATTATGAATCATTAGTTGATAAAAAGAATAGTTTATATAAATTATTCTTTAAATAGAGGAATTTATGAATAATAGTTTTTATGTATTATTAAAACGAAATAGTTTATCTATGTTTCCTATTGTTCTTTTAATTCTTCTTTTAAGTATTATTTTTCAAATAAATATTTCATTAATACTTCAATTTATCATTAGTTCTTTTTTAATCATATTAGGAGTAACTTTTTATTTAGTGGGTTTTGATTTATCTTATCCTAAAGTTTCTGATAGGATAACACATGTTTTAATTAAGAAAAAAAATATTATTTATATTTTAGGAATATGTTTATTTTTAGGATGTATGGTTTCTTTATTTGCTAAAGAAATTATTGAAGTAAGTAATATGAAATTTTCTTTATTAGTTTTACTTTCTTTTAGTATAGGATTCTTTTTTATGCTATCTATATTTAGAATTTTAACGAAAACAAATTTTAAAATATATTTAATTATTTCTTATATTGTAATTTTTATTTTAATGATAAAAAGTGATTTTTTAGTTGTTCCCTTTGCTCTTGATCGAGCAGCCCTTGGAACAGGAGCAGTATCAGCACCTTTTTTATTAACTTTGGGAATGTCTTTTTCAAAAAGAAATCGAAAAGTTAATAAAGAGTATACGAGTTTTGGTATTTTGGGATTATCAGCTGTTGGTCCTATCATTGTTTTTTTAATTCTAGGAATATATTCAAATGTTAACTTTGCCGTAAATAATTTAAGTTTGTTTAAAAGTATTTTATATTTATTTTTTTCTTTAATTCCTATTGTTATTGTGTATTTTATTTTTTTAAGATTTGATTTAAAAAGATATAAGAAAGAAATAAAAGAAGTTTTAAGAGGATTTTTATATGTATTTTTAGGAATTGTATTATCCTTTTTAGGAGCTAATTATGGATGTTTACCAATGGCATCTATTATAGGAGAAAAGTTAAGTTTAATATCTTTTCCAATTATATTATTAATAGGTGGAATCTTAGGGTTTTTAATTCCTAAAATTGAACCATCATTTGTTTTTTTAATGGAATATGTTAATTTAGTAACTAGTGAGGGAATTAAAGAAAAGTTTTTAGAATTTTTTCTATGTTTAGGAGTTGCCTTTTCTTTTCTAATTACCATTGTAATTGTTTATTATCATCTAAATATTATTGAATTTTTAATAACTAGTTTCTTTTTAGCCATTTTAATTGCATTTTTTACACCCAATACGTTTTTATCAATTGCTTTTGATTCTTTAGGTGCAGTTATCGGAACTATTTCTTCAAGTTTTTTTCTTCCATTTTTAGTTTCACTTTCTAAAGGATTTGAGGGAATTACTATTTTAAATACATTTGGATTTTTAGCTTTTATAGGTATTGTTCCAGTTATTTTTTTAGAACTTGCAGGTTTTATTTATGAACAGGAAATTAATATGCATGATTATAATCATTTTGATGATAGGATAGTGGATTATGATTAAAGTTTTGGTAGTAATATATAATAATGAAAAAAAATTGAAAATGTTATTTTTGAAATATGGTTTAAAATATCAATTAATGACTAAGGGTCGTGGTACTGCAAGTAGTAGTATATTAGCATATTTTGGACTTGAAAAGACTAAAAAAAATATTTATTTATCATTAATTAAAGAAGAACAGGAAAAGAGTATTATTGATGATTTAAATTTATGGTGTAATTTAAATAAAGTTGGAGTAGGAATTGCGTTTACTATTTCTTTAACTAGTTCTAGTAAATTTATTTTAGATAATGTTGGAGGAGAAAAAAGGATGAAACCAGAAAAAAGTGAATTTGAACTTATTATAACAATTGTATCTGTTGGTTATAGTGAGTTTGTCATGAATGCTGCATATAAAGAAGGTTGTAGTGGGGGAACTGTAATAAGTGGTAGAAGTTTAGGAAGTAAAAAGACTATTTTTATGGATTTAACTTTAGAACCTGAAAAAGAATTAGTATTAAATATTGTAAAAAAAGATATTAAAAAGAAGGTTATGGAAAGAATTACTCGTGAATGTGGAATTAAGACTGATGCTAGAGGTATTTTATTAAGTATTCCTATTGATAATGTTTTAGGGATTCAAGAATAACAAAAAATAATTGATGTAATATATGTCAAATAAAGTAGATTCTTTTAAGAATATGAATGATTTTTAGTGTAAAAAAATGTAAAATAAAAATAATTGATTTCTTAACTAATTGAAAAAATAAATATTTTATAGTATATTTATTTAGAGTCCATGATAAATAATATATTTAACTCACACATAGAAATATATTATATAAAAAAACGAAGTAATTCGTTTTTTTTGTTTTAAATTATTATAATATATTATAAAAAAATATATTTTTTAAATTTAAAGCAAAATAATGTTGCAAGAAAATAAAAAATATGGTAATATATCTATGTTTTGGTGGAATTGGTGAAGTGGTTAACACGCTAGATTGTGGCTCTAGTATGCAAGGGTTCGATCCCCTTATTC
>ONSF01000031.1 GCA_900320425.1 uncultured Eubacteriales bacterium
GTGAACTTGAAACATTACTTGCTAATAAATTAATAAGTGGAGAAGTTCATTATGGAGAAACAGTTACATTTGATTATCAAAATAATAGATTTATTATAAGGTAGAATTTAGAGAAATCTAAATTCTTTTTTTGTTTACTATTATTTATAGATATGATATTACATATCTATAATAGAAGTAAAGGTTACTAAATATTTTAATAAAGAAGGGATTATTATTACTGAAGATGGACAAAAATATTTATTTTTAGAAAAAGATTTAAATACAAGTATTAAAGAAAATGATATGGTTAATTTTAGGACAGGAGTTGTTGAAAATACTAATAGAGCTTATTTTGTATCTAAAAAAATAATTATCCACATAATTGTTGATAATTATTTTTAATAAATGTACTGATAATACATAAATAGTATTTTTTTTAAAGTATATTTGTAAATTTATGTAAAAATATTAATTTTATAAAATAAAAATTTATAATTAATAATTTTTAAATACTTGTAATTACTTGATTAATAACTATTAAATTAAATGATTTACTAGAGTTTTAAACATTTTAAATGAATATGGTATTAAATTTTTAGATTTGTATTTAATAAATATATTTGATATATTGTTGTCATGTGCACTTTTTATAATAAAAATAAGTAAAGAAGTGTATATAAAGTTGATAATTATAATAAAAACCATTTATAATTAAATTGAGATTATATATGTTAGAAAGGATTTGATAAAATGAATGAAGATAAAAAAATGACGGGATATGCATCAATTGATAAACCATGGTTAAAGTTTTACCAAGAAAATGCAGAAGAAATGGTTTATAATATTCCATTAAATAAAACAGTATGGGATGTTATAGAAGAAAAATTAGAAGAATATTATGATATTCCAGCTATTGAATATTTTAAAAAACAATTTTCAAGAGAAGAATTTAGAGATAGAGTTTATATTTGGGCAAGAACATTTAGAGCCATGGGGGTTGAAAAAAATGAAGTAGTGCCAATTTATGGACCTTTTTTTCCAGATATATGTGCAATGTGTTTAGGGTTAAATGCTATAGGAGCAGTACCATACTTTTTAAAACTTGCTATTTCTAAAGAAGCTTTGGAAGAAGAAACTAGAGAGTCTAAAATTGCTGTTGTTTATGATGGAATGTGGCCTTTAGTTTCAGGTGAATTTTCTAAAGACAAATTTAAAAAAGTTATTGTTTCGACTGTTACAGATGAAATGCCAAGTCCTAAAAAAGAGATTGTTTCTTTAATAAGTTATATTAATGCTAAAAAATCAAAATCCTATGTACCTAAAGAAAAAAAATATATATGGATAGATGAAGCTTTAAAAATTGCTGATTATTATACAGGTGATGTTAAAGTGCCATTTGAAAGTAATAGGTCAGCTTTTATCACATCTTCAAGTGGTACTACCATAGGAGGAGGAGTTAAAGGAATTGTTGCAACAAATGAAACAGCATTATCTCAAATAAATATGGCAAAAGTATCTGGTGCTCAATTTTATCCTGGGGATAGATGCTTAAATCATTTTCCACCAGCAGCTGCAACATCATTAAATGTATTATTTCTTGTTCCACTTTATAGTGGTGAGACAATAGTTCTTGATCCAAGAGTATCAGATAAAGACTTTTATAACCAATTAATTACATTAAAACCTAATGCTGCTTGTAGTACAGGCAGTGCTTGGGAAGTCTTCTTTAATCGTATAGAAAAAGAAATGAGAGAAGGAAAAAAATTTGATTTTAGTTATGCTAAAGGATGGACTTTAGGAGGAGAAGGAACAGATTTAAAAAAATTTAAAAAATGGAATGAAATAATGAAAATGGCAAATGCCCAAAATGGTATGTTTTTGGGATATGGTATGTCTGAAATATTTTCTTCTGCAACAGCATCAATGAACGATATTTCTCCTAAAAAGTCAAAAATAGTAATGGATTCAGGTATTCCTTATGCAGGTACAATTATGTCTATTTTTGATGAGCAAGGTAATGAATTGAAATACAATCAGAGAGGATATTTAAGAATTAAGTCTCCTGGTAAAATGAAGGAATATTATAATAAACCAGAATTAACTAAGGAAACCATAAAAGATGAATGGATTGATACTGGAGATATTGCAGAGGTAGATGAAGATGGATTTATTTTTGTCTATGGAAGAGAAAAAAATAATATAAAACTCGAAAATGGTAAGAAAATATATTTATTTGATATAGAAAATTATATTAAACAAAATAGTTTTATAGATGATGCTGTCGTTTTACAGATGCCAACTGAAGAAAATGATAACAATTTGGTTGCTCATATTGTTTTTACAGATAAAGAATTATCTAATGAAGAAATAAAAAATTATTTTTCATTATTAAATGAAAAATTAAATAATTATTTGCCTCGCGAAGTTAATTTATCTGCATATGCTATTCATGATGTAATAATACCATTTTCACCAACGACATTAAAGAAAGATAGAAATAAAATGTCTAAACAAACAACTGGATATTTGCAAGTAATTGATGGAAATTTAAATAAAATTGAATTTAATTTAAATAATAATGGAAAATTAATACCAAAATGTGATATAATAACTATTGATAAAGTAAAAACTATAAATAGAAGGTAGTGATGTTCATATGTGGAATATGATTTTCCTAGTGACAGGTGCTATGTTCATAGCACTTTTGTTTATTATTTTCTTTTCAAAAGATGCAATTCGTTCTAAAGAAATAGGTTTATTTAAATCATTAATAATAATTAATTGTTTTGAATATATAACTGAAATATCTTTACAATTATTTGTTAGAAGTGTTGGAATTAATCATATTGTTGTAGATATATATGCAAAATTATATCTACTAACTTTATTAACTTGGTATTGTTTTTTTACAATTTATACATTTGTAATATGTTTAAATAGAAAAGACAAAGATATTTTTGAAAATCATTTTTCTAAAGCTAAAAAAATTAATCTTTTAACTTTAGTTATTGGATATATAATTTTATTAATATTGCCATTTAATAAATTCTATGATGGTAATAAAATGTATACCTATGGAACTGCTATTGATATTTTTAAAATATTTGCTGTTTCATATATGATTTTATGGATAGTTTTACTGATAAAAAATTATAAGCATTTAAAAAACAAAAGATATTTACCAATGTTTGCAGTTTTATTATTAGGAGTTATTGGAAATATTATTCAAACAAATGATCCAAGCATTCTAACTGCGTCTATGGTAGGTACATTCGTTTGTTATATTATGTATTATACTATCGAAAATCCTGATGTTAAAATAATAAATGAATTAAGTAAAAATAGAGAATTAGTTAATAAAACATTTGAAGATAAATCAAACTTTTTATTTATTACATCTAATCAATTAAAATCATCTTTACAAAAAATAGAGAAAATATCAAGAAATTGTATTGAAAATAATGATAGTAATATAGAAAATATTAGAGATATAAATAATTTATCAAATAATTTATTATTTCAAGTAAATAATGTTATGGATATATCATCACTTACTTATAGTAATATTAAAGTTGTTAATGATAAATACAATTTAAGTATATTGTTAAATAAGATTAAATTAACTGAAGAAAAAAAAGTTAAAGAGAATGTTAAATTTAATTTAAATGTTAATGAGTTACTTCCTAAATATTTGTATGGTGACTCAAAATTACTTGAACAAATTTTAATATCACTAGTGGAAAATTCTATAAAATATACAAATGAAGGATTTATTGATTTAAATGTAAATAGTATTATTAAATATGATATGGCAAGATTAATATTTACTATAGAAGATTCAGGACTTGGTATGACAATTGATAAAATTAATGAATTGTTACTAGTTGATACAGAGTTATCTGAAGATGAACTAAAAAGATTAGATACTAAGAATGTAAATATAAATACTATAAAAAAACTAGTTGCTAAATTAGGAGGATATTTTACAATTAAGAGTGAAGTAGGTAAAGGTACTGAAATAAAAGTTGTAGTCGATCAAAGAATAGAACTTGATAATAATATTAATTTAAAAAATGTTTCTACTAATCAAAAGATATTGTTAGCGTCAAGTAATAATGATTTATCTAATCAAATGTTAAAAATTCTTAATAAAAGAGGATATTCAATAGATACTTCCACTTATTCTAATGATATATTAGATAGAGTACGATTAAATGATAATTATTCTTATATTTTTATAGATGATGCAATGGATAAAAGAGCAATAGAAATATTAAAAAAATTAAAAACTATTCCTGAATTTAATACTAAGGTTGTTGTTATAATTGATAAATCATTAGATCTTGTAAAAAATGATTTGATCAAAGATGGTTTTTATGATTGTATATTTAAAGAAGATATTAATAAAGAATTAGAAAGAATACTTGACTAATTCTTTTTTTGTATATTTGTAACTTTATAGGGAAAAATAATTTTGGTGATTTAATGAATAGTCTTTTATTTATGGCATTAAAGGGAAGTATTGCTGTTATATATTTATTTTTAGTTATTAAATCTTTAGGAAAAAAACAAATTAGCGAATTAAATATTTTTGATTATATTATTGGTCTTTCTCTTGGAAATATTGCAGCAGAAATGACGGTAAATGATGATATATCTATTTTAGAAGGACTAGTTTCAATGAGTGTTTATGGAATATTTAGTTTGATTGTTTCCTTTATTACTGAAAAAAGTATTTATGCAAGACGTTTAATTACAGGAGAACCAGTTGTAATAATGGAAGATGGGAAAATTAGTCGAGTCCAACTTAAAAAATGTAAAATAGATATCAATGATTTACTTCAAGATGCAAGAGAAAGTGGATATTTTAATATATCAGAAATTAATTATGCAATTATGGAACCATCTGGAAAAATAAGTTTTCTTCCCAAAAATAAATATCATTCAGTAACTCCCAATGATATGAAAATAAAAGTTTCTGAGGGAGGAATTGTTGCCAATTTAATATTAGATGGAAATATAATGGAAGAAAATATAAAAACAATAGGACATGATAAAGAATGGCTTTTAAAAAGACTTGCTAAAGAGGGATATAATAATATAGATGAATTATTACTTGTAACTTGTGATAATAAAGAAAAATTAACCATATATAAAAATAATGAAGTAATAGATTATAAAGTTTTAGAATAAAAAATATTAAAATTATTAAAAAAAAATTATTTTAAATAATAATTCTAAATGCTATAATAATATTAATAAAAGGAGTAAGAAATGCATAGTAATAAAATAATATTAAAAATTATTCTTTTGTTTATTCTTCTTTTTAATTTTAGTGGTTGTTTTTTTTATTATGATTATAATGATTATGATAATTGGAATTTAAAATATAGTGATGAAAATAGAAAAATAGAGGAAGAAAAAAGAAAATTAGAAGAACGAGAAAGAAAAATTCTTGCAAGAAATTATATTAATGAAACATTTAATCCTTATTTTTCATTATTAAATGAGAAAGAAAACAAGTATACTATGATATTTATGAAAATGCTAATAATTTTAGTAATGATTTTTTTGAATTAACTTATAAAATTAATTCAGATAGGTTGGATGATGTTTTTTATTCTGTTTATTATGATAATCCAGAACTAATTTGGCTAAAAACTTATTGGTTTTATAAAGATGAAGAGAATATGGTATACAAAGTAATGTTAATTTATTATAGTAGAAATAAAGAAGAGGAGAAAGAAGCTGATGATATTGTTTCTTTTGTAAAAGAAAAAAATTAAAATATGATTTCGGATTTTATTAATAAAAATAAAGAGATAAATATTGTTGTTGATAATATTGTAAGGGATGCTAATCAATATAGAAGTATAATAGAAAAAGAAAAATATATTCATGATTATCTAGTAAATAAAATAACTTATGATAAAAATATGCATGAAGATCAAACAGCATATGGTGCGTTAATAAATAATAGAGCGGTTTGTTCCGGATATAGTAGAGCTTTTCAACTTATTATGAGAAAACTTAATATACCCTGCTTTTATATTCGAGGAAATGCATATAATGAAGAAGGTGAAGTTGCTCATGCTTGGAATTTAATTTTATTAGATGGAGACTATTATAATGTTGATGTAACATGGGATGATCCAATTGATTACTATACTATGAAAAATAGGCTTAGATATGATTATTTTAATGTAAGTGATGAATTTATAAGTAAAAATCATACCAGAGAAGAATTATCAAGTTATTTACCAATAGCATCTGGAATTAGATTTAGTAATTTATATAGATAAATATTTTAAATAAATTTTTAAATTTGTTGCTATTTTTATTAGTTTATGTTATATTATGTACGAAGTAATTCGTTACTTTAATATACTTCTTGGCTTATTTTAAGCCCATTAGTCCAAAAGGAGGTGCAAAGAATGCGTAAATATGAACTTATGTTTGTTGTTAAACCAACTCTAGAAGAAGCTGCAACTTTAAACGTAGTTGAAACAATAAAAAAGATGCTTGGTGAACAAAAGGCAAAATTAGTATCTGAAAAGAATATGGGACGTCGTGAACTTGCATATGAAGTAAAAGGTTTTAAAAATGGAAATTACTTTTTATTAGTTGTTGAAGCAGAACCTGCTGCTGTTAAAGAGTTTGATCGTGTTGCAAATATTAATGAAGATATTATTAGACATATTGTTGTTAGAGTAGAAGATTAGGAGTAAAATATGAATAAAGTTTTTTTAGTAGGAAGATTAACAAGAGATCCAGATTTAAGATATGGAGCAAGTAATAATGCAGTAATGCGATCATCACTTGCTGTAGATCGACAATTTACAAATCAAAATGGCGAAAGAGAAGCTGATTTTATTAATATTGTGGCTTTTGGTAATCGTGCTGAAACTATGAAAAAATATTTAACAAAAGGAAGTCAAATTGCTGTTAGTGGAAGAATCCAAACTGGTTCTTATGATGGGCAAGATGGTAAAAAAGTTTATACAACAGATGTTGTTATAGATGAATTCCAATTTTTAGATTCTAAGAATTCTAGAAATCAAGATACTGCATCAAGTGATGCAGGAGTTACTCCTTATGATTTCTCTGATAATTCAAGTAATACAAATACTACAGAATCTGATGTAGATGTTGACCCATTTAAAGATTTTGGAGACAAGATTGAAATAGATGATAGCGATTTACCTTTCTAGAAGGAGGAGAAAATGGCAGAATTTTATAGAAAAAAGAAAAAAGTATGCTATATGTGTACAACAGGAAAAGATATAAACTATAAAGATGTAGAAATTTTAAGAAAATACATTAATGATAAAGGAAAAATCTTACCTCGTCGTGTAACAGGTGCATGTGCTAAACATCAAAGATATATTGCTGAACAAATTAAGAAAGCTCGTGCAATAGCATTACTTCCATTTACAAATAAATAAAATTAAAATTCTTAGATAATGTCTAGGAATTTTTTTAATTTATTTAATTTTACAACTATTGTTAATTTACAAGAATTAATCTTAATGTTATAATACTAATATAAATTATTTACAAGGAGGATTTATGCAAATTATATTTTTAAGTGATGTAAAAGGACAAGGAAAAAAAGGTGAAATTAAAGAAGTAAGTGATGGATATGCAAAAAATTTTTTAATTAAAAAAGGATTTGCAATAAAAAAAACAGAAGGTAGTTTAAATAAATTAAAGATGCAAAATGAAGCAGATAAAGAATTGGATTTGAAAAATAGAAATGAAGCTTTAAAATTAAAAGAAAAATTGGATAATATAACCATAAATTTTAAAGTAAAAGCCAAAAATTCTAAAATGTTTGGAAGTATTAGTACTAAACAAATAAGAGAAGAATTAAAACAAATGGGGTTTGATATTGATAAGAATAATATAGGAAATACAAGTATTAATACTTTAGGTATGCATATAGTACCAATTACTTTATATAAAGATATTACTAGTAATTTAAAAGTTCATACAGAGGAATAATATGAATAATAATGGATTAAGAAGTGTTCCTAGTAATAAAGATGCTGAACAAGCTGTTTTAAATGCTATATTTTTGTCAAAAAGTGCAAGTGATTTAGCCTTTGAAACAATTGATGAAAGTGCCTTTTATTATGAAGATAACAAAAAAATATTTTTAGCATTAAAAAGTTTATATGATTCAAATATTCCAATTGATATGACAACAATTACGACTGAACTTAGAAATAAAGGATGGCTTGATGAAATTGGTGGAGTTATTTATTTGACAGAAGTATTAAATACAGAATCAACAGCTGCAAATATAGGTTATTATTTAAAAATTGTAAATGATGATAGCTTACTAAGAAGATTAATAGACGTATCAAATGAAGTAAATCAAATGGGATATAATACAGATAAAGAAGTTTCAGAAACTTTAGATGAAGCTGAAAGAAAAATTTTAAGTATTGTAAAAGATAGACGTTCAACAGAATTTAAAAATATTAAAGAAGTCGTATATAACGTTCAACAAAATTTACAAACTCTTGCTGAAATGAAAGGAGATATTACTGGTATTGCAACAGGATGGACGGATTTTGATAAAAGAACTTCTGGACTTCATGAAAATCAATTAATTATAATTGGAGCTCGTCCTGCTATGGGAAAAACTGCCTTTGCATTAAATCTTGCAACAAATGTTGCAATTGGATCTGGAAAGAGTGTTGCAATATTTAATTTAGAGATGAGTGCTGAACAACTGGCAAATCGTATGTTATCAAGTCTTGGACAAATTGAAGGATACAAATTTGCAAGTGGAAAACTAAATAATGATGATTATGTAAAATTTAATGAAGCTTTAAGTCAACTTGAAGATACTAATTTATTTATAGATGATACACCTGGAATTACAATTGGAGAAATAAGATCAAAATGTCGAAGGCTAAAAAGTTCTAGTTCAGGACTTGATTTAGTAATAATTGATTATTTACAACTAGTATCAGGTGGAAAAAATTATGGAACCAATCGTCAACAAGAAGTATCTGATATTTCAAGATCTTTAAAAATGCTTGCTATGGAATTAAATATTCCAGTTATTGCACTTTGTCAATTATCTCGTTCTGTTGAAGCCCGTGAAGATAAACGTCCTCTTATGAGTGATTTACGTGAATCTGGTTCTATTGAACAAGATGCAGATATAGTGGCATTTTTATATAGAGATGACTATTACAAAAAATCAGCAAGAGTAGATGATAATGTAAGTCTAAGTGAATTAATCATTGGAAAACATAGAAATGGTGCAACAGGTAAAATTGATTTGTTATTTAAACGAAATGTTAGTACTTTCTTAAATTACACAGCAGAACCAGAAAGGAGTGAAGCAAGTGGAGAATAAGAAAAAAAGTAAGACTCCTGTCTTAGGAATTATAATATCTATCATTTTAAGTATTGCTTTTACATTTTTAAAAACGAATAATGTTTTGAGCAAAACAAAAATTCCAATAGAAGCCTATAAAGTATATCTTGAAGGTGAAGTAATTGGACTTATAAAATCTGATAAGGAGTTATATGACTATATTAATAAAATGCAAGATGAGTTAATGAAAAAGTATAAAGTAGATAATGTTTATGTTCCAAACAATATTCAAGTAGAAAAAGATGTAACCTATGAAGATAATTTAACAACAATAAGTGGAATATATAATATTATAAATGAAAAATCTCCATTTACTATTAAAGGTTATAAAGTTTTAATTGATAAAACCAATTCAACAAAATATGAAAATGAAACTAATGAATTAAGTACAAATGATGAAGAAAACCAAGTTTATATTAATGTATTAGATAAAGAAATATTTAAAGAAGCTGAAAAAAAAGTAATTTTATCCTTTGTATCAGAAGAAGAATTTATAGATTACGAAAATGATATTAAAAAGACAGTTATTGATACAGGTGAAGCTATCGAAAATTTATATGTAGATGCAATGATTACCTTTACAGATGCATATCTTCCGGTTAACGAAAAAATATATACAACAGAAGAGGAATTGACTCAATATTTATTATTTGGAAAAAATCAAAATATGTCTACTTATACAGTTCAAAATGGTGATACATTAGAGCGCGTTGCCGAAGCTAATAAAATGAATATAAATGAAGTATTGATTGCAAATTCAGGTTTAAAATCAAGTAATGCATTACTTTACGAAGGACAAAAATTAACTGTTGGGGTTTTAGCACCAGTTTTTCAAACGGTTAAAGAAATTCATAAAGTAGAAGATCAAGAAATAGGTTATAAAACGGAATACGTTTATGATAATACTCAATATGTTGGATATCAAAAAACAACCCAGCAAGGTAGTAATGGAATAAATCGTATAACCCAAAAAATTAAAGAAGTTAATGGCGAAATTATGACTGCTTTAATTTCAAATCAACAAGAAATTCGTCCGGTTGTTAATGAAATTATTGTAAAAGGTGGAAAACAACAAGCAATAGTATCGGCAGGAAATTGGGGATGGCCAACAAATATTCCATATATTATCTCAAGCCATTATGGATGGAGATGGGGACGACTTCATAGCGGTGTTGATATATGTGGAACAGGATATGGTTCACCACTATATGCTGCAAAAGATGGAGTGGTAACAGAAGTAAGAAATAGTGGAGAATTAGGAAATTATGTAGAAATTGCTCATGATAATGGGTATTATTCAAGATATTTGCATATGGTAACACTTTCTCCTTATGTTAAAGTAGGAGATCGTGTAAAAATGGGACAAACAATAGGAGATATGGGATGTTCTGGACATTGTTATGGAACACATTTACACTTTGAAATATGGCTTGGTAAACCATATGGTGGAGGCCAAAGTTTTAATCCCATGTTATTCTACTAATGAAAGCCTTGATTATTGGAAGTGGTTCAAAAGGAAATTCTACTTTATTAATTACTGATACAAAAAAAATCCTAATTGATGTAGGATTTTCTTACTCAAAAACCAAAATGATTATAGAAAAATATAATTATTCTTTAAGTGATATTGATTTTATATTAATTACTCATGAACATAAGGATCATATATCTGGACTTGCATCTTTAGTAAAAAAAGAAAAAAAATTTGTATATATTCCAAAGGGAATGTTTAAGGCAATAAATAAAGTTGTTGATAGAGATTATATTATATGTGAAGAAGAAGATAAATTTCAAATAGATGATTTAACAATAAGATTTTTGCCTACATCACACGATGCTGTCTCCCCAGTTGGTTTTTTAATAGAAGACTCTGAGTCTCTTGTTTATATGACTGATACTGGTTATATTAGTAAAAGAAATTTAAATTATATGAAAAATAAAAATATTTATATTTTAGAAAGTAATCATGATCCAAAGATGTTAATGGAAGGACCATATCCTTATATTTTAAAACAAAGAGTTGTAAGTGATGTAGGACATTTATCTAATGACATGACAGGAAAATATTTAAAAGAAATGATAGGAGATAATACCAAAAAAATAATTCTTGCTCATTTAAGCGAAACCAATAATTTGGAAGATTTAGCAATTAAAACAGTAAGTGATATTATTGAAAATCAAGTTGAAGTTAGTGCTGCAAGACAAGATATAGAAATGGAAGTAGTAGTATGATAAAAATTATTTGTGTTGGAAAAATTAAAGAACAATATCTAAAAGATGCAATAGAAGAATATAAAAAAAGACTTAGTAAATATATTAAGTTAGAAATAATTGAACTTCAAGATGTTGATTATGATATAAAGAAAACTTTAGAAATAGAAAAAAACAATATAATAAATCATATTAAAAACACAGATTATAATATATTACTTGATATAAATGGTAAAGAATTAACAAGTATAGAATTTTCAAATACTATAGATAAAATAAGGAATAATTACTCTAATATTAATTTTATTATAGGTGGATCATATGGAGTTCATGATGATATAAAAAATATGGTTAATGAAAGAATATCTTTTTCTAAATTAACATTTCCACATCAACTATTTAGAGTTATATTGTTAGAACAAATTTATAGAAGTTTTAAAATATTAAATAATGAAGAATATCATAAATAAAAATATTATATATGATATTTTTATTTTATGTAATAAATTAAAATTCAATAATTTTGGTTGAAATTCTATATTTTAATGGTATAATGTTATTATAAGAGGAGAGTAAGAATGGAAGAAGAAAAAAGTAAAAAGGGTTTATATATTGCTATTATTATATTTTTAGTATTATGTTTAGCAGGTTCAGGATTCTTTATTTACAAAAGAATATATATTGAACCAACGAAGAAAGAAGAAACAAAAAAAGAAGAAAAGGTTGAAATACCGAATTTAGATAATATTCTAAAAATGATTCCTGTAAAAAGAGAGAATGCAAACTATATTGGCTATAAAGTAGAAGAGCTAACTGACAAAGAAATTAATGATACTATAATTACATACATTGTAAATAATTCTGAATTAATAACTAAAGATAATGAAAAGTATTATTTAGAAAAAATATCTAATTTAGAAGACAATTTATTTGAATTTTTAGGATTAGATAATTATGAAATAAAAACAGATTCAGAAAGTTCAGATATTCGTTATAAATTAGAAAGATTAACTGAAAATGATACTGATTATTTAAAGGTTAAACTTACAGAAATTGCAACTGATGCATTTGATACTTTTGAATTACAAGACTTGGATAATACTACGTATGATGAAAAAAAGAATGAATATATTGTAAATGTTTTAGTAATTGAAAATATGGGTGGTGGACCAAGTTTAAAAATAGGAAAAGCTAATATTATTTTAAAATCACATGATGCTAAAACAACTTTAAAAGAAGTTCAATTTGAAAAATATAACGAAACAGATCCAATAGAATAAAATACGGAAAGTTAATCCGTATTTTTTATATAATTTATTGTACTATCAGCAAGTATTTCCATAGCATCAACTAATATTTCATCTTTTAATTTATATATTTCTTTTAAAGCAGAAAGTTCTGTACAGCCGAGGATTATTTTTTCAGAACCTAAATTCTTTAAATGATTTATAACACTATAAAAATCATTTAAATTTATTTCATTTCCACTTTTAATACCATCATAAATAATACTAGATATTATTTGTTGTTCATTATCATTTGGAATTATTAATTCTATATTATAATTATCTAATAATTCTTTATAAATACCACTTTTAATAGTTCCTTCTGTTGCTAAAAGTCCTACTTTATTAATATTATTATTATTTAAATATTTTACTGTTTCTTCAACAATATTTATAAATAAAATATTAGTATTATTTATTATTTCTTTATAAAAATAAGATGCTGTATTACATGGCATTACTAATAAATTACAATCAAATATTTCTAATTTTTTTACCATTTCTAAAATAGAGTTAACTGGATTATCTTTAGTATTATCTAGTATATAAGATGTTCTATCAGGTGTAGTAGGATCATTAATTACAACAAGTTCTATTTCTTTATCAATATTAATTAATCTATTATTTAACATCTCCATAAATTTAACAGTTGCAAGAGGACCTAGTCCTCCAATTATACCTATTTTCATTTAACTTCACCACCTAATAAGTTAATTATTTCTTTGTAATCTAAAGTTTCAATTATTGGTATATTGGTAAAACTTTTAATATAATTAATAATATTTTTATCATTAAATGTTAATAATAAATAATTTATATTACTTTGTTCTAGTTTAGTAATTATATCTTTTATTTCTAAATTAGATTTATTTAATAATTTATTATTAATAACAATATTCATTTTTATATGTTCTTGATCAATATTAGCTTTAGTATTTAAAATAATTTTATCCACAATTGATGTGGATAAAATAAAATCATTACCTAGTATTCCAAGTGTTGGTTTCATATTTCCTCCTATTTATAGTATAATTCATATTTTTTATCATTATTTTTCTTATTCAATTCTATAAATCTTTTTAAAGATAAATCTTTTTTATAATAAAGTATATTTTTAACTTTATGTTCTTTATAAAATAATTTAATTTTATTTTTTATCTCTTCGTTTTTTACATATTTCATTATAATTCTTTTTGGAATAATTGTCCAAAGATAATTTGACTTTAAATATTCTATATCATTTTCTTTGTGATATATTAAATCATCTACAAGATATTTAGTAATATTATATCCACCTAGTGTTGTAAATGAATGACTTCTTCCTTGTCTAATATTTATTTCAAATAATTTATAAGAATTAGTTTTTTTATTATATTTTAAATCAAAATTAGCATATCCAACATAATTAATATCTTCTAGGAATTTTTTCATTTTATCAAATAATTCTTTATCATAAGTTGGGATAATAGCATCATAGTCACCGTATGATGCTGGTGCTTTATCTTCTAAAACTATTTGTCCAAGTGCCATAAACGTAACTAAATGACGCGAATCTACATAAGCATTTAATACCCTTAAATTAGTATCATCACCTTCAATGTATTCTTGAATAATTAAATCACTTTTATAAGTTGAATTATAAATTCTATTTAATATATCATCAAGTTCATCTTTAGAATAAATAATAAATATTTTCTTTTTACCCCAAAAAGTTGATTTCCAGTAAGTTACACTATCACTTGGTTTTAGTATAATTGGAAAATCAAAATCTAGTTTTAATTCTTTATAATTATCTTTAGTAGCAATAACAGTTTTAGGATAATCTAAATTATACTTTTCACATGTTTTATAAAAGTTTTCTTTAATTATTAATTTATTCATTAAATCTAAATCTATATAGGGAACAATAAAGTCTTTTTCTAATTCTTTTTTATTTTCAACAATAAGTCTTACATAAACATCACTACAAGCAATTAGGATAATTTTATTATTTTTATATTTATTTTTTATTTCTTTTAAGGTTTTTAAAAATACTTCTTTTTTTTCAATATCTTTATTTTGATATATATCTAATATTTTGGAATATTTAGTTTCACTATAACCTATTTTACATACAGCTATACTTCTAACATTATATTCTTCATAAAATCCTACTGCCATTCCATAAACATTTCTATCACTTCCAAATAATATTGGAATAAATTCTTGTACTTCCATAAATACCTCTTTATTTCTAAAAACATTATAACACCTTAAAATTTCTTTTGAAATATAAAAATAATGTTTTTGACAAATTTTAGGGTATATTATATACTGGATGTAATAAAGGAAATGATAAAATGAAATTAAAAGAATTAGAAAAAGAAGAATATATTGATTTTACAAATAAAAATAATGCACATTTTTTACAAAGTTATGAATGGGGACAATTATCTAAAAAAAGAGGATATATACCTTATTATTTAGGAATGTATGATGATAATAAATTAGTAGTAACAGCACTTTTATTAAAGAAAAATTTATTTCTTGGATATTCTTATTTTTATATACCTAGAGGTTTTACCATTGATTATAAAGATTTTTCTTTACTTAAAGAATTTACTATTATATTAAAAGAGTTTTTAAAGAAAGAAAAATCAATTTTTTGTAGAATAGATCCTGATATAAAACTTCATACTATTGATGAAAATGCAAATCCAATAGATGGTGAAAATAATTATAAATTAGTGTCATACCTTGAGAGTATTGGTTATAAACATCGAACTTTAACTTATTTTTTTGAAACAATGCAACCTCGTTTTACTTTTCGTATTGATTTAAATAAAAGTGAAGAAGAATTAAATAAAAATTATTCTCAGATGGTTCGTCATCATATTAAAAGAGCAACAAAATATGGTATAGAAGTTTTAGAAGGAAATAAAGATTTAATACAAGAATTTGTTAGATTAATGAAATTAACTGAGAAAAGACAAGATTTTTTCTCTCATGAAGATAAATTTTATTATGATTTTTATGATATTTTTAAAGATCATTTAACTATTCTTTTAGCAAGTATTAATTTAAATGATGTTGTTTCGTATTTAGATAGTGAGATAGAAAAAAATGATGAAAGAAAAGAGAAACTTATTTTAGAAAAAGAAAAGTATTTAGAATTACTAAAGAGTCATGAAAAATATTATGTAAGTGGTTATTATATGGTAACATATGGTAATAAAAGTTGGTATTTATATGGTGCTAATGACATGGATTTTAAAAATTTATATGGTAATTATAAATTATTTGATTATCAAATTAAAAAAGCAAAAAGTTTAGGATCAGAAATATTTGATGAATTTGGAACGGTTGGAAAACCAAATAGTAATAGTAATTTAGTAGGACTTCATGAATTTAAGAGAAAATGGGGAGGGGAATATACTGAATTTATTGGTGAATTTGATTTAGTATTAAATAAATTAATGTACTTTTTATATACAAAGTTAATACCAATTTATCATAAAATCGTAAACAGAAGATTAAAAAAAGGAGTGAAGTAAATGGATTTTATAGGTGTAGTATTAGGAGGCGACATGAATACTTATGGTGTTGCCAGAGCATTTTATGAAAAATATAATAAAAAAACAATTGTAATTGGTAAACATCCTTTATATCCAACTCATCCGAGTAAAATAATTGAAGGATATTATTATGATAAAATACTTGAGGATGATTGTTTAATAGAATCATTAACTAAGTTGAATGAAAAATATCCAAGTACAAAGAAAATCTTATTTGGAAATACAGATTTTTATGTTGAACATATCATGAAAAATAGAAAGAGAATTGAAAGTATTAGTAATACATATATAATACCAATGGTTGAATATTCTTTGTTTCAAGAATTATTTTGTAAAGAAACATTTTATAAATTATGTGAAAAATATGGCTTAAATTATCCTAAATATCAAATATTTGATTTTAAAAAAGATAATATAGATGAATTTATAGTTAATTTTCAATATCCAATATTTATTAAACCGGCTAATTCTGTTATTTATTCGGAATATAATTTTGTAGGTAAACAAAAAGGATATAAAATTGAAAATGATAATGAGTTTAGAAAAACATTAAATATAATTAAAGATAGTGGTTTTAAAGATAAATTTATTGTTCAAGAATATATTGAAGGAAACGATGAATCTATGTATGTAGTTACTGCATATGTATCTAAAAATAATAAAGTTAAAGTAATTACGACTGGTAAAATATTAATGCATGATAGAACCCCTGAACTTATTGGTAATTATTCAGCAATTACTAACGCTTATTTAGAAGATTTTAGCTTAAAAATAAAAGAATTTTTAGAAAAAATTAAGTTTACAGGAATAGGACATTTTGATGTTGAATACGATATTAAAAGAAAAAAGTTTTATGTATTTGAAATGAATATTAGACAAGGAAGAAGTAATTTCTATACCTATGCATCTGGTGCAAATTTAATAGAACAAATTGTTGATGATTATATATATAATAAAGATAATCAATTTTATATTGCAAATAATAAATTTACAGTTTCAATTATTCCTAAATTTTTATTAAAGTATTGTTTAAAGAAAAATGGACAACAGAGAGATTTTGGGAAGTTTTATCGTTTTGCATTAGCAAATTATGATAGAAATATTTTAAGGTACTTATATCAAGCAAGATGGGATTATCGAATAGTTAAAGGATTTTTAAAATATAATAAAAATAAAATTAAGTAGCATTTAATAGTAAAATAGGGATTTGTTTTTTATAATAAAATATGCTATACTTAATTTATAAGAATAGTAGGTGAGATATGAAGAATAAATTTAATTTAATTATTGTTATTTTGATGATATTTACTTTTAGTACTATGAATGTTGAAGCTAAAACTCTTCGAGATTTAAAAAATGAACTTGCATCTATAAAACAAAAGAAAAGTCAAAATGATTCTAAGAAAAATTTAACAAAGAATGAGATAAATACAGTTAATTCTAATATTGATAGTATAAGGAATAAAATAACTGATAGTGAAAATACTATAAAAAAATTAACTGATGAAATTACTGAGTTAAATGATAATATTCAATCTAAAGAGCTTGAAATCAAAGAAATTATTCATTTTTTACAAGTTTCAAATGGGGAAAATGCATATCTTGAATATATATTTGGATCCAAAGATATTACTGATTTTATCTATAGAAGTGCTGTTTCTGGTCAACTTGTAAATTATAATGATTCTTTAATTGATGAATATAATGATACAATCAAGAAAAATAAAAATAAACAAGAAGAATTAAAGGGAGAGATGCAAAGTTTATCTAATAAACAATCTACTTTAGAAGCTGAACTTACTAAACTTGGAGATGAATTAAAAGATTTAAATAATATTTCTGTTGATATAGATGCCGAAATTCAGGCACAAGAAAAAGTTGTCAATTATTATGAAAAAACACTTGGATGTAAATTGGATGAAAATATTAATTCTTGTGGCAAAGTTCCTTATTCAGGAAAGTTTGTAAGACCTATTCAAAGTGGCAGAATAACTAGTCGATTTGGTTCTCGTTGTTATTGGAATCAAACTCAAGGAAGAAATGTTTGTACATATCACTATGGAATTGATATTGCAGGAGGAGACACTCAAGTTTATGCAGCAGCCCCAGGAACCGTTGCAAATATTTTATGGTATCAAAGTTGTGGTGGAAATATGTTATTTGTAAATCATAATGTTGGTGGTGTATATTATACAACGGGATATTTTCATTTAAAATCTATAAATGTTAAAGTTGGAGATTATGTAGATCAAAATACTGTAATTGGTATAACTGGTGGAGATTCTTCTACTTGGAGTTATGATAGATGTTCAACTGGACGTCATTTACATTTTGCTGTTGCAACAGGTTTATATATGAAAGAATATTTATCTTGGTCAACATATCAAGCTCATAATATAAATCCAACTTCCGTTGTAAACTTTCCTGGATATGGAGTATGGTTTTCAAATCGAGTTACTCGTTATTAGTAACTCTTTTTTTACAAAAATCTACTTTTTAGCATTGTATAATAATATTTAAGGAGAAAAATATGGAATTTATAAATAAGTTTTTATGGGCAATTGCAACAATTATGTTAATATTATCAGGACTTTATTATTCTTTTAAATTACATTTTTTACATTTAGATTTCAAAAAAATTGGTAATAGTTTAAATAATAATAATCGAGATAAAAAAGGAATTTCTGCTTTTGAATCTTTAACGGTTTCATTAGGAGCTTGTATTGGAGTAGGATCACTTGCAGGAATTGCACTTGCTATTTTTAAAGGTGGAGTAGGAACAATTTTTTGGATAATAATTTCTTGCCTTGTTATGGCACCTAACTCAATTGTAGAAAATGCTCTTGCTGTTATATATCATGAAAAACAAGGAAATAATTACATAGGCGGTCCATCTTTTTATATAGAAAAAGGATTAGGTTATAAAAAACTTGCAATTATTTATTCAATATTAATTTGTATAGCTTATTTATTTGGCTTTTTAACAATTCAATCAAATACTATCTCATCTTTTATTACAACTTTTTATAATATACCAAATATTTTAATTGGAGTAATTATTTCTATATTATCTTTCTTAATTATTCGTAAAGGAATTAAAGGAATTGCTAAATTTTCATCTATTTTTGTTCCTTTTATGGGAATGCTTTATCTTTTTGTTTCTTTGTTTATTATTGTTAAAAATATAAATTTAATTCCAAATATATTTGGTGATATTTTAAAAGAAGCTTTTAATCCTTCTTCTATAAAATATGGATTATTTTCGTCAATTATTATTGGAATTCAAAGAGGAATATTTGCAAGTGAAGTAGGAAGTGGTACCAGTGCAATTGCATCAGCATCATCTAATATAAACAGTCCTATAAAACAAGGATTAGTTGGGGTTGTAGGAGTTTATTTCACAACGTTTGTTATTTGTTTATCAACCGCATTAATTATTTTAACGAGTGATTATAATCCTATGAATTATAATGTAGTTAATGGTATTGAAATAACCGGAAATGCTTTAAGATATCATTTAGGAAGTATTGGAAATTTTCTTCTTTATTTTTCTTTAATAGCATTTTCTTTTTCAACTATTATTTCTGGATACTACTATGTGGAAACTAATTTAAAATTCATTTTTAAAAATATTTCTGATAACAAAGTTTTACTATTAAAAATAATAACTTGTATATTGCTTATGATTTCAACGATTATTAGTCCGACTATTATTTGGAATTTATCGGATTTGTTGGTTGCACTTTTAATTATTATTAATGTTTATGCTATATATAATTTAAGGCATGATGTAAAAAGTGCTTATATTGATTTTAAAAAACAAGATTTTTAATAAAAAGGGATAGATAAAATTAACATTTATTCCTTTTTTAATTTGAATAATTTAGTAATTTTTGGTATAATATGTATGTTTTTATTAAGGAAGTGAAAGTGATGATAGGAAATGATTGGGATGAAGTTTTAAAAGATGAATTTGAAAAAGAATATTTTTATAATCTATTAAAATTTGTTCAAAGTGAATATAAAACCAAAACAGTTTATCCGAGTAAAAAAGAAGTATTTAAAGCATTCAGATATACTCCATATAAAAATTTAAAGGTAGTAATTCTTGGACAAGATCCATATCATGGAGAAGGAGAAGCAGAAGGACTCAGCTTTTCGGTTAAACCAGGCATTCGAAAACCACCATCTTTAAATAATATTTTTAAAGAGTTACATGATGATTTAGGATGTGATATTCCTGATAATGGTTCTTTGGTTTCATGGGCCAAACAAGGTGTTTTACTTTTAAATACTGTTTTAACAGTAATAAAAGATAAAGCTGCAAGTCATAAAGATATTGGTTGGGAAACTTTTACTGATGAAGTTATAAAAAAAATAAATGAAAAATGTGAACCTGTTGTTTTTATATTATGGGGAAGTTTTGCTAGAAGTAAGAAGAAATTAATAACAAATCCTATCCATTTAATTGTAGAATCAGCTCATCCATCTCCACTTTCTGCATATAATGGTTTTTTTGGTTCAAAGCCATTTTCTAAAACCAATCAGTTTTTAATTAGTAATAAGTTAAAGCCAATTAATTGGGAGATTAAATAATTATCTTAAGGGGGGTATTATGGTTAAAAAAAATGATAATATTTTATCTATTATTTTATGTATTTTACTTTTATTTGTATTAATATTAGCTGTTGTATTAATTAAACTAGAATACCAAAGTAGTCAAGAAAATGTATTGGAAAGAGATTTAAAACTATTATCTAATAGTAATAAAATAGAAGAAATTTCTTCATTAAATGAATCTAATCAAGAAAAGGATACTAGAAAAATTAATGATGAAGTAAAAAACGATGAACAAAAAAATGAAAATAATCAGGTAAAAGATTTTAAAACAGAAGAAAAAAAAGAAATTATTACGTCTCAAGAAGAACAATCAAATAATTTTGAGATACCAAAAACTACAATGATAGAAGTGGAATCTATTTCTTTAAATGTAACAAAAAAAGAAATATATATTGGAGATACTTTTCAATTATTGTCAAATATAAAGCCTGGTAATGCTACCAATCAAGATTTAGTTTGGATTAGTAGTAATGATTTAATTGCAAAAGTTGATAATAATGGAAATATAGTAGGATTAAAAGAAGGAGAAACTATTATTTCTGTTACAAGTTCAAATGGAAAAAGCGCTAATTGTTTAATAAAAGTAAAACCAAAAGATAATATTCAAAAAAAAGTTGTTAATATAAATTTTCAAAATGGAATAGAGGGTAAAATTACAAAAAATGGCTGGGCTTCAAGAGTATATCCTTTATCAAATAATACTTTAATTGCTGGGTATGAGAAAAAAGGATCTAATGGTATAAAAATTAATACTCGTATTAGCTTAGATAATGGCTCTACATGGTCGAATTCTTTAACTTCAGCAGAACTTAAAGGACTTGATTGTGCTAATATTAATTTTTTTGAAAATTCGGGAAAAATATATATGGCCTATCGAGCAACAGGAAAAAGTAGGAAAGGTTTTTATACATCTTTACATGTAAATGTATCGATGGATTATGGTAAAACTTGGAAATATCATTCGAAAATAATTGAAAATACAACAAGTTCTAATTCTGTTTACCGCGGTGTATGGGAACCATTTTTAGGACTTATAAATGGAGAATTAACTGTAATGTATGCTAATGATTCCAAATCATCTAGTTGGCAAAATATTGAATCTCGTACTTGGAATGGAACATCTTGGTCTAATACTAAAGTAATTTCTAATGGTAAAAATCATTCTTCAAGAGATGGAATGCCTTCATGGATTAAACTTTCAAGTGGAGGATATGTTTTAGTTATTGAAAGTAGTAAATATAGAAATAATAATTATCCATTCGTTTTACAAATGTTATATTCTCTTGATGGAAATAATTGGTCCGAACCAATTGATATTTATATTCCTGAAACTAAAAATTCCAAAGCTGCAGGACCTGGTATTGTTGAGTTATCTAACGGAGAGTTAGTTATTACCTTCCAAACAGATGAAACATCAAATAAAAAAGGTGATAATAATAGTGTTATGAAATATA
Source organism: uncultured Eubacteriales bacterium (assembly GCA_900320425.1). Classification (GTDB taxonomy): domain Bacteria; phylum Bacillota_I; class Bacilli_A; order RF39; family UBA660; genus RUG591. The sequence goes on from ONSF01000031.1 coordinate 22,505, forward strand.
TTTATACTAAAAAGCTAATTAATAATAATTATGATTTGATAAACATTAATAAAACATCCTTTACAAAATCCGAAAGTGTTTTTGATACGCCTCGAGGAATATGGTCAGGTATTTCTTATAAAAATGGATGGCTATATGCATCTGCTGGAGCAAAGGATGGTGCTTTATTTAATAAAGTTAAAATAGATTTATAAAAAGATTGAGAAATATTTATTGACTCTTTAATAATTTAATATTATCATAGATGTGTGAGGATAAAAATTATGGAAAAGAAAAAAATAATAATTATATCAGGAATAATTGTTACATTAATAATATTAATGGGATCAGCATTTGCTTTTTTTACCTATTCAAAAAGTCGAGAAGCATTTACTTTAACAAGTAATAATATAACAGCAACATTTGTTGGTGGAAGTAATCAAATA
>ONSF01000015.1 GCA_900320425.1 uncultured Eubacteriales bacterium
TAATTGCACTTATATTAGATATATCATTTTATAAATTAGGTATTATTGGTAATGAAACATTTAATATGTTTTATATCAGTCCTTATTTTGAAAGTTCATTACCTGTATTTAATACTATTTATAATAATGTACCTTATATAGTATTCTTAATTATTTATATAGGTATACTGACATTAGGGACTTATATAGTGTATAAGATAAGTAAATTAATAAAGAAAAGAAAACCTCAAGATAATTAATCTTGAGGTTTATTTTTATTCAATTGCAAAACATCTTAAAAGAAATCAAGCAAACGATAAGTGTAAATCTACACCTATCATCACGCTCGACGGTTTCATATTAGTTATATATAAGTTTATAAAGTTCACTAAACTATTTTTTTATACTTGACAAGCAAACATTATAGTTTTTAACTGCTTCATAATCCGCAATTAAATCTGCTTTATTTTTTCCTTTAAATTTATCCGCCGCTGGTATTACTAAGTGATATAAATCAATCACTATCACTTTAAAATCACCACTATTATTCTTATTAACATATAATTGAAAAGCCGGATTATATATACTTTTAAATCTATATACTGCTTTTAAAGGTATTTTAACTCCGAATGTTTCCTCAATTATCTTATCCATTTTTTTCTGAGAAACATTTACACCAAAATTAACATTTTTTAATTCAAAGTGCTCAAGAATATTATACTTCACACTATTCATCATTTTATATTCTCTTTTTACAAATTTGAACATTGGGCTTTTTTCGCCACTCAAATAATTTGAAAAATTATACAAAGGTAAGCGAACCGACTTTAAAGCATTATCGATTTCTATTTTTTCTTTAGTATCATCAAATATTTTTTTTCCAATAATAGTGCTTACATTAAAATTGTTAGCTTTTAAAAATTTGTTATTCTTCCTATTAAAGGCATTCGCGCATTGCATATTCCGATATAATTTCCTCTTTAGGTATTTCACTGTGATGCTCCGGTTCTTGTGGATCAAAATGATCTTGCCAGCACTTATCTTCATGGCTAATACTTACTAATTTAAAATCACTTACAGCAAAAATATCATTCATTATTGAATCAATCGTTTCTCTCAATATTAACTTTTCACCATTAAAAAAATCATCAAAATCAAATTTGTATTTTTCAAGATTTCCATCTCTATTTTCAAAGAAAACTTCTGGAACAACCGGTCCATAAACCCATGCTTGGATTTCGTTTGAAAACAAAATATTACTCAACGTTGTTTTAAATTCTGATTCGTTTTGTTGACTTTTTGTTATAAATCCTCCCCACATTGCAAAAAGGAAATATAGCGTTTTTTGTAACTTAATATTTGATATTTGTAAAGTATTATTTGAATATTCCTCAAATTTTTTGGAAATATAGTAAGCCAATTGCCTTGCGTCCATTAAACCTTTGCCCATATCTATCACCCCATACCATCATTACTATACATATTAATTTTATCATATTTTTATTACAATTTAAACCATTCGTCTATTATTTTATTATATTTTTAAATATTGTCAATACGTTTATACAAATATTTAAATCACAGTAATATTATTATGCATAAAGTATATTTTATTCAATATTCTATCTCATATGATGTATATTCCACTTTTTTTCAGAATATTGTGCAAATAATTGCAAATTATCTTTATCAATAGTAAATACTTTTATTGCTTTTTAATCTCCATAAAAGTCGACATCAATTTTTCGTGTGCATAATCTATTTTTATATATACACATTTAGAATGGTAATCTTGCTTACTATGAACTTTTTTATTTCCCATTATCCTATCATCAAATATTAAACCATCTCCATGACTAGGAATTCCTTTTTTCTCTTCAACAGTTATAAACGAATGACATATTGTATCCCTTATATCTTCATAATTAATACTATCTGAAAACTTTCCAGAAATTCTCGGCATCTTATAATTTTCACCGGGAGTTTTTAATTGAACCGAAGTTATATATGGAATTAGCAAATAGAAAGCTATTATTTCTTTTACCCCATTAACATCCAAAACTGATTTATTTCCTTTTAAAACTTCTAATGCGATATCAGCTAAAAATTTCGCATGATCATTATACTTTTTTTCTCTTTCATTCATTAATATCAACTCCTATAAATATTATACAGATATTTTTGGTATTAATCTATTTTAAATAAAAAAACTTATAAAAACATACTTTGTATAAGCCCTTTTTTTAATTCATTTAATTTATTTAATTTTTTAGTTTCTAAATTTATTTTATAATTAAAATTATTATTAATAGACACAATTCTAAGTTGTTGTTTCATATCAGGGACTTCAATCAATAGTTCTAATAATTTATTTTTGGAAATATTAACTCGTGTAAATCCTTGTCCTAAATTAGATATCTGTCTTCTGTATTTTGGAGTGTGAAGCAAACAATTCAAATACTCATTATTTAGTAAATTTAAATTATCTATTCTATATCCAAAACAAAAACTATTTAAATATAAATTTTTTACTTCATATGATAAAGTAGAACATAATCCAACTTCTTCTTTCGTTTCAGATGATGTCATAAAAAATAAATCACCCTTCACTACTTTATTTTGTTTTTCATTTAAATCAATTTTTACTGTAGTTAATGAAGAAATATCAATGTTATCTTTTAACACACTCATAAAATTAATAAACTTACAATTTCCATTTTTAAAATCTTCTTTCGTTTTACCAGATAATCCTGAGTAGGTCATTCCTAAATCATTTAACGACATGCTTTTGCAGTCATTTAAATTATTAAATTCATAATTTATTAATCCTTTTTTAAATAACTTAAGGTCTTCAATTTTTTTTGATTGTAATTCTATTTTTTTATCTAAAAGAGATAGAAACTTTGATACCCTAGTTTGCTCTTCCTTACTAGGAATTCCCAATTTAATTTTTTTTAATTGACCACCAGTTACAAGTGGTTGTCCAGATCCAAATATTAATTTTTTGGGGTTATAGTGTGATAATGCATAATATAAATAATCGTTTAAAACATCTTTTGGTTCAAGGACTAAAGTATTATCAGAAATACAACATTTTTCATTAATTTTATTAACACTTCCAGCATTGGCTCCAACTCTTGCTACTAATACTTTTTCACCTGTATAATCATAGAAATTAGATTTTCCGATTACTCCCATAGAACCATAAACATTATATTCACCATATTCTAATTGCTTTGAAATTTTTCCAGAAGAAATGTTTAAAGTTATATCTGATACATTTTTTATTTCATAATCTTTATCAATATTAGAAAATCTTAATTTTGGTACTTTCATTATCTCATCACCAGTCCTTAAGTTTAATAA
>ONSF01000026.1 GCA_900320425.1 uncultured Eubacteriales bacterium
GAATATGAACCATACTATATAACAAGTTCAACGAAGGTAGTTCAAAATAAAGATCATACTTTAAAAGCAATATGGAAAGAAAATTAAAAGAATAGAAATCAAGTTGAAATCTATTCTTTTTTTTAACTTTGTATTAATAATATTAACTTTAGGGAATAATTTATATTAAAATAAACTAATTAAGCATTAAAGTACAAGTAGTATTACATTGAAATATATTCATATTATAAAAGAAACATTTTTTAGATGTTTTCAAACAATAGATTTATACACTAATTTTAAATCTAATATTTTTTAAATTTTATTTTTCTTTTTTAAAACTTAATTTAGTTAAAATATTTCCAATTAATAAAATAATCTTATCACTTTTATTAATTGCATATTTTTTACCTAAGGCTTTTCCACCAATAGTAATAGTTGATAATAAACTTGCAATTATTATTCCAGATATTGTAACATCTAGTTTTAACTTATTTGAAGTATAAATTGCAATCATGGCGCCCATAGAACCAGATATAATACCACAGATATCTCCAACAACGTCATTACAAAAATTTGCTATGTTACTTTTATTTTTAATTAATTTAATCCCTTTTTTACTTCCTTTAACTTTATATGATGCCATAGAATGAAAATTTGCTTCTTTAGCAGTTAATACACTTGTTCCAATCATATCAAATAAAATTCCAATTAAGGTGATTATTATAGTAATAATTACTAAAACAATAATATTAGTATGATTTGAAATATAATTGGAAATTCCACTTACAATAATTGTAATAAAGAAAGTAAAAAGAAGGACTTTTAAAATCCAATTGTCCTTTTTCATATATAATTCCTTTTAAAAATATTTATGTGGTAATACCATAAATTAATTTTACGGCTTAAGGTCGAGTTGAGTTTCTCTAATTCTTACCTTTAGTTACCCTTAGGCAGTTTCCCTTTAAAAGAATTAATTAAGTGTTACCTAGCTTAATCACTCGATCACCACTTAGTCCGCACTCCAATCTTTATAGTACAAACATTCTAGAGGTTTTCCCAAACAAAAAAATTATATTGTTATTCGCTTTTGCAATAAGTCTTTCAAAAATTATCCCGAATTATCACTCACGACATATGCTTAAAACTTTTTTGATATGATTTAAGGATACCTTTATATGCCATTATAAAATCTCCTGAAATCTAAAATTATATAGGCACCCCAATTTGGGCAACTGAAGCACTCTACATAAAGTATCTTTTTGCACAATTAATGGATTTTTAGCCCCATCTTCGAATACATTTCTTTGACTAGAATAATGCACCACATATTTAAGAATTATACTATATTTTATTCTAAAAGTCAAATTTAATGATGCAAATTTGTTCTTTTCATATCTTGAATTTTATGATAAAATAACTGATGTGATTTGTATGAATAATGTAATTAAAAATGAAATTTTAGCACCAGTTGGAAATATGGATGCTTTTTATGCTGCACTTACGGCTGGATGTGATGCTGTTTATCTTGCTGGTAAAATGTTTGGAGCAAGAGCCTTTTCCAAAAATTTTACAAATGAAGAACTTGTATATATTATTAATTATGCTCATTTATATGGAGTAAGAGTGTATGTAACTTGTAATATCCTAATTTATGAAAGTGAAGTAGAAAAGTTTTTAGAATTTGTAGAGTTTTTACATAAAAATAATGTTGATGCCTTAATTATGCAAGACATTGGAATGATAGATTTAGTTCATAAAACATTTCCTAATTTAGAACTTCATGGTTCAACTCAGATGCATATTCATAATTTAGATGGAGCTAAGATGGCTGAAAAATTAGGACTTAAAAGGATAGTTCTTGCAAGAGAAACACCGATAGAAGTAATAAAAGAAATAAAAGAAAATACTAATATAGATTTAGAAATTTTTGTACATGGAGCTTTATGTGCGTCATTCTCTGGAATGTGTCTATTTGCAAGTAGTATAGGACCAAGAAGTGGAAACAGAGGAACTTGTTCAGGATGTTGCAGACTTCCATATGATGTATTAGATAAAAATGGAAATATTTTAAATACAGGTAAATATCCTTTAAGTATGAAAGATTTAAAAACTATTGATTATTTAAATGAATTAATCGATTTAGGAATAACTAGTTTTAAAATAGAAGGAAGAATGAAAAGTGCAAGTTATGTGTATATAACAACTAAAATATATAAAGAAACAAGAGATAATTATTTAAAAAATAAAGAAATAAAAATAAATAAAGATGATATTAAAAAGCTTAATACTATTTTTAATAGAACTTATACAAAAGGATTTTTATTTCATGATAAAGATGTTACTAATGATAATTTTCCTAATCATCAAGGAATAAAAATAGGAGAAGTAATTGATTATAAAAACAATCACATAACAATTAAATTATTAGATGATATATCTATTCATGATGGTCTTCGAATAACTAACGAAAACTATGAATATGGTTTTTTAGTAAATGAGTTTTATATTAATAAAAAACAAGTATATGAAGCTAAAAAGAATGATATTATATCTTTAAAAGTAAATAAAAATATTAAAGTAGGAAGTAATGTTTTAAAAACGAGTTCTTATAAAATAGAAGAAGAAATAAAAGATATAATTAATAAAAAAGAAAGAAAAATACCTATTTCTTTTGATTTTAAAGCAATAAAAAATGTAAAAATAGAATTAACTATTAGAGATAATATACATAAAATAACTTTATACGGAAATGTTCCAGAAATATCTAAAAATAAAGAAATTACTAAAGAAGCTATAAATAATAAATTAATGAAAGTTAAAAATACTATTTATGAAATAAAAGAAATAAATATTAATTTAGATAACAATTTATTTTTTCCTATAAGTGAACTTAATCATTTAAAACAAGATATAATTGAAAAATTAAATAAGAAACGAATAAATTCATATAAAAAAAATTTTATAAAACAAGAGTATTATATTAATTTAAAAAATTATCCTGAAGATAATTTATATAGTATATTAACTAATAACAAAGAAAATATATCTAATAAATATTCTATTATTTATTCAGAGGTATTAGATAATAGTATTATTAAAATACCTAAAGTAATGAACAATTATAATAATTATTTAACAGATAAAGAATATTTAACAGGTGAAATAGGTAGTTTAAATAAACTAAATAATGTTATAACTGATTATTCTTTTAATGTAACTAATTCTTATTCAGTTGCATATCTTCATTCATTGGGAGTAAAAAGAGTCACTTTATCATTAGAAATACCGGATAAAGAAATAAAGAATTTAATTAATAATTATCATGATAGATATCATAAACATCCTAATTTAGAATTAATAACTAAAACAAAAAAAGAAGTAATGGTTTTAAAATATAATTTTGATAAATATAAAAATGCTTGTTATTTAAGAGATAGATTTGGTAATGACTATAAAATAGTAAAAAAAGGAAATGTCTTATATTTATACGACTATAAAGAAACAAAAAGAGAAAAAGAAGATGATCATTATTTTAAATTAGGAATAAATGTTTTAAGAGAGGAATATTATGAATGATTTAAATTTTGTAAAATTAATGAATCAAATATATACCAATTTAATGATATTAAAAAATAATCAAGAAAATACTGAACTATATAATGAGGTAGAAGATGAGTTATTATCTTTAAATGATTTAATAAATGATGCGAAAATTCCAAATGATGTGTATTCTAAAGTCGTAAAATTTCATCATGGATGTAGTTTAATTCATGCATCTTTAAATATAAAAAAAGAAAAAAATAATTATAAAAATATATAAATAAAAGGAGATTTATATGGAAGAATTGTTGGCAGTAAAAAGAATGTTAGAACTTGAAAAAATGGCTATAGATAGTAATATAGTATATCCTTTATCATTGCAAGAATGGAAATATGTAGAAAGGGCAGAAAAGATACCTTATGAGGAAGTTGCTAATTCTATAGATTATATTATAAAGCATTTGTTTGTCGTTAACCAAAAAAAGATTATGAAAGAATTAGAAAAAAAGTATTTAGTTTCAGAAAATGAATTATATCAAAGATTTGAAGATGTTTATCGTATTATAAGATATAAAAAAGATATATTAAATCAACAATTAGATAATCAAAAAGAAATGCTAAAAAGAATGTGGTCATAGTAATATAATAAAAACACTTGCATTACAGGTGTTTTTTGTGCTATAATCTTTTAGTTTAAAAAAAGGGAAGTGGATTTATGAAAAATATTAGAAATATAGCAATTATTGCTCATGTTGACCATGGTAAAACAACACTTGTTGATAAATTGCTTGAAGCAAGTGGTACATTTAGAGAAAATGAAGAAATAGTATCAATGGACTCTAATGATTTAGAAAAAGAAAGAGGAATTACAATTTTAGCTAAAACAACATCAATTGATTATAAAGGAGTAAGAATTAATATTTTGGATACTCCTGGACATGCTGATTTTTCTGGAGAAGTAGAAAGAATTATGAATATGGTTGATGGAGTACTACTTGTTGTTGATGCATATGAAGGAACGATGCCTCAAACTAGGTTTGTATTAAAAAAAGCCTTAGATGCTCATGTAACTCCAATTGTTGTTGTAAATAAAATAGATAAACCTAGTGCAAGACCAACTGAAGTTGTTGATGAAGTGATGGATTTATTTATTGAACTTGGTGCTGATATTGACCAATTAGAGTTTCCGGTAGTTTATACCAGTGCTATGAATGGAACCTCTAGTTTAAGTCCAGATATTACGACTCAAAGAGAAACAATGGAACCAGTTTTAGATACTATTTTAGAAACGATAAAAGAACCAAGTGGAGATATAAATGGAGCGTTCCAATTTCAACCAGCTCTTCTTGATTATAATGAATTTGTTGGAAGAATTGGAATTGGGGTTGTAAAACGTGGAACAATTAACGTTGGTACAAATGTTACTTGTTTAAGACTTGATGGAACAAGAAAACAATTTCGTATTCAAAAGATGTTTGGATATCATGGACTAAAAAGAATTGAAATTGAAACAGCAAGTGCTGGAGATTTTATTGCAATAGCAGGACTTCCTGATATAAATGTTGGAGAAACAATATGTGATACGTCTTGTGAAGAAGCACTTCCACCTTTAAGAATTGATGAACCAACCTTGGAAATGACTTTTGGTGTTAATACATCACCTTTTGCTGGACGTGAAGGAAAATTATTAACGGTTCGTAAAATTGAAGAAAGATTAAAAAAAGAAACTGAAAGAGATGTTAGTTTAAGGGTTACTCCATATGATCAAGAATCTTTCTTAGTAAAGGGAAGAGGAGAACTTCATTTATCTATTTTAATTGAAAATATGAGAAGAGAAGGGTTTGAACTTCAAGTATCAAAGCCTCAAGTTATAATTAAAGAAATAGATGGAGTTAAAATGGAACCATTTGAAGAATTACAAATTGATGTAAATAATGACTATGTTGGAGGAGTAATTGAATCTCTTGGAAATCGTTTTGCAACTTTACTTAATATGCAAAATATGGGAGATACTACTAGAATTAATTATATTATTCCATCTCGTGGTCTTATTGGGTTTAGAGAAGAATTTATGACTATTACCAAAGGATATGGAATAATGAATCATAGTTTTAAAGAATATAAAGAAGTATTAAGTAATAATGTTGGAGAAAGAAAACTTGGAGTTTTAGTTTCTATGGAAAATGGAAAAGCTACCGCATATGCTTTAGGACAACTTGAAGAACGTGGTGTTATGTTTGTTGAACCAGGGGACGAAGTATATGAAGGAATGATTGTTGGAGAACACAATCATGATAACGATATTGCAGTTAATGTTGTAAAAGGAAAGAACTTAACAAATACTCGTGCATCAGGGTCTGATCATACAGTTGTATTAAAAAGACCTCGTGTAATGTCATTAGAAATTGCACTTGACTATATCAACAATGATGAACTTGTAGAAGTTACTCCAGTAGGATTTAGACTTAGAAAAAAAATATTAAATGCCGAATTAAGAAAAAAAGCTAATAGATAATTATAATAATTAATAAAATAAAGATTTACAAAAAATGTGTAAACCTTTATTTTTTTTGAAAAAATAAAAAAGAGAATATGATATAATCATAGTATCTGGAGGCATTATGAAGAATACAATTCAAAAATTAAAGAAAAATATAAAAAATTTTAAATACAAAGAATTTTTAAATAAATTAAAAATATTATCAATTCAAAATAAAAATTATATTTTTATGTTTTTTTCCTTATATATTTTTGATATATCAACAAGAATTATGACTAATAATATAGGTTTTGTTCATTTTTTACATCCATATCCAAATTTATTTTCAGCACTTTGGCTATTCCTTTTAATTTATTTAGTTAAAAATTTAAAAAATATATATGGTAAATTATTATATGCACTTGTATATGGATTTTGTTTTGTTATGTTTTTAACCCATAATTTATATTATACTTATTTTAAAGTGTTTTTTGATTTTTCTGTTTTATCAGCAGCAAGTGAAGGAAGTAGTTATTTACTTGATACTTTAAAAGATATTTCTCTTTGGATGTATTTAGTGATGATTATAAGTATCACTTTACTTGTTTACTCTTTTAAAACATTTAATAAAAATCGTAAAAATAATGGTAAAAGGATAGGAATTACTATTCTTATCTTTGTTGTTATTCATGTTATTCTTCCATTTTTATTTGGTCGTGCAACAACATCTCTTGAATGGAGTGCTTGGAGAAATAAAAGAAATATTTATAATTCTTTTAATGATAACAATAAAAGTATGGAGCTAGTTGGATTCTTTGAATATAATGTTCGAAATATGTACATTACTTACTTTAGAGAAACTCCAGAAGTAGATGATGAAAGTTTAAGTTTTTTAGATGATAATTTTAAAGACAATCCAACTCATCAAAATCGGTATACTGGTTTATTTGAAGGTAAAAACTTAATATTTTTACAACTTGAAAGTATTGATAAATTTTTAACGACTGAGGAAATTATGCCAAATCTTGCCTCTCTTCGAAAACATTCAATTAATTTTACCGATCATTACTCTTTTGTAAATGGAGGAGGATCAACCTTTAATTCGGAATTTATGATTAATACAGGATATGCAACACCATATACTTTTAACCAAAATGCTTATACTTTTAGTAAAAATAATTTTGATTATTCACTTCCTAATTTATTTAAAAGTGTTGGATATACTGTAAATGCTTTTCATATGAATTCAAGTGAATATTATTCAAGAGGAGTTAATTATAAA
>ONSF01000037.1 GCA_900320425.1 uncultured Eubacteriales bacterium
AAAAAATCTTTCTTATTCATCACAATCGCCCCCTTTCTTTTCAAGATAAGGTATGGCAATTAATCACCCAACTAATTAAGCATTCCTATATACATAGTATCATATATGAAAAATATTATCAAACAATTTTGTGATATTTTTGTAATTTATTTTGACTGGATTTTATTATAAAGTTTTTCGTTAAATTGGAATATACTCATATTATTAAATTACTAAAATATTTATATTTTATTGAAATATCTCAGTTAAATAATAATAAAATAGATATTTATAATTTTTATGTCTTTTGATGATTAATAAAAAGAAAATGAGTGTAGAATAGACAAAAAAATATTGACATAATAGCTAAAAAAAATTAAAATTAAATTAGAGTTATGTTTTAAAAATTTTATATAGATTTAATTTTATAATTGACATAGTCTAAACCGCAGTATTACGGGGATTGCTTAGGAATAATACTAGAAAGAGGTAAAATGAATCATATTACAACTATCATTTTGCTTGTTTTCGTTGGAATTATAGTAGGAGCTGGGATAGTTTTTCTATTTAATTATCTAAAAGGTTCTTCTGCAACCAAGAAAAGTGAACAATTACTAGAAAAAACAAAAAAAGAAGCAGAGAAAATAAAAAGAGATTCTATTTTAGAAACAAAAGAAGAATTACATAAATTAAAAATGGAAACTGATAGAGAAATTAAAGAAAAAAAATTAGAAATAAAAGAATCTGAAAATAGATTAGCTCAAAGAGAAGGAACAATGGATAAAAGAGAACTTTTATTTCAAAAAAGAGAAGAAGCTTTAGATGAAAGAGATGCTAAGTTATCAGAACGTACTAAAAGTTTAAATGAAGAACAAGCAAAAATTGAAGAAATTAAAAATGAAGAAATTAAAGTGTTACAGGAGTTATCTGGAGTATCTAAAGAAGAAGCAAGAAAATTAGTAATGGAGAAAGTTCGTGAATCAATGAATTTAGAAATTGCTAATTATATTAAAGAAAGAGAGAATGAAGCAAAACTTGAATGTGATAAGAATGCTCGTGATATGTTAGTTCATGCAATGCAAAGATATGCTGCTGATGTTGCTGAAGAACAAACGGTAACTGTTGTAAGCCTTCCAAATGATGAAATGAAGGGAAGAATCATAGGGCGTGAAGGTAGAAATATTAGAACAATTGAAGCAATTACAGGTGTTGATTTAATTATTGATGATACACCTGAGGCTGTAGTCTTATCAAGTTTTGATCCTTTAAGAAGGGAAATAGCTAGAGTAACTCTTGAAACTTTGATAAAAGATGGAAGAATTCATCCAACAAGAATTGAAGAGTTATATGATAAAACTAGTAAAGAAATGAAAGAAAAGATAATCGAATATGGAAATAATGCCTTATTTCGTTTAGGTCTTACAAAGTTTGATCCAAAGCTTGTTGAAATTATTGGAAAATTACATTTTAGAACCAGTTATGGACAAAATGCTTTAAATCATTCTATTGAAGTTGCAGAACTATCAGGACTTCTTGCTGGAGAGTTAGGAGAAAATGTTGCACTTGCAAAAAGAGCAGGACTACTTCACGATATTGGAAAAGCAATTGATCATGAAGTAGAAGGAAGTCATGTTGAAATTGGTGTAGATATTGCTAAGAAGTACCATGAACCATCATGTGTTATTAATGCTATTGCATCTCATCATGGCGATACAGAACCTACTAGTGTAATTTCAGTAATTGTTGCAATATGTGATGCTTTATCAGCATCTCGTCCTGGTGCAAGAAATGATTCTCTAGAAAATTATTTAAAGAGACTTGAACAACTTGAAAAAGTAACTGAAAATATAGAAGGAATTGAAAAAACTTTTGCTGTTCAAGCTGGAAGAGAACTTAGGGTTATTGTAAAACCAGATGAAGTAGATGATTTAACAAGTTATAAAATTGCGAGAGACGTAAAAGAAAAAATTGAGAAAGAAATGCAATATCCTGGAACCATTAAAGTAACAGTTATTCGTGAAATAAGAGCCCAAGAAGAAGCAAGATAAATATTTTTTTAAAAATTAGAATACAAAATTTAGTATTCTTTTTCTTTTTAGATTGTGATATAATTTTAATGAATATTGGAGGTATTATTATGTATAAAATTATGGATGGAAATGAAGCATGTAGTTATGTATCTTATGCTTTTACAGAAGTAGCAGGAATTTATCCAATTACTCCTGCTAGTCCTATGGCTGAATTTACTGATAAAGAAAGTATTACTCGTAAAAATTTCTTTGGAAATAAGGTTCGAGTTATAGAAATGCAAAGTGAAGCTGGAGCCGCTGGAATGGTTCATGGAAGTTTACTATCAGGTGTTCTTACAACTACCTATACAGCAAGTCAAGGACTTCTTTTAATGATACCTAATATGTATAAAATTGCAGGAGAGGGGCTTCCTTTAGTTATTCATGTTGCTAGTCGTAGTCTTGCAACACATGCCTTATCAATTATGGGAGATCATCAAGATGTTTATGCAACAAGAGCTACGGGATTTGCAATACTTGCAAATTCATCAGTTCAAGAAGTAATGGACTTAACTAGTGTTGCTCATTTATCATCAATTAAAGGACATATTCCTTTCATAAACTTTTTTGATGGTTTTAGAACAAGCCATGAACTAGATAAAGTAGAAGTAATTGATTTAGATAAAGTAGAAAAATTAATTGATAAAAAAGAACTTGAAAAGTTTCGTAATCGTGGACTTAATCTTGAAAAACCTAATACATTTGGAACCTGTCAGATGGATGATGTATACTTTCAAGTTGCTGAAGCTAAAAATAAAAATTATGATGCGCTTCCTGATATAGTATCCGAATACATGGAAAAAATTAATGAAATAACGGGAAAAAAATATAAACCATTTAATTATTATGGAAGTCCAACAGCAGAAAATATTATTGTTGCTATGGGATCTGTTTGTGAAACAATTAAAGAAACAATTGATTATTTAAATAGTCAAGGATTAAATTATGGATTAATGGAAGTTCATTTATATAGGCCTTTTAGTACTAAATACTTTTTAAAAGCAATTCCATTAAGTGTTAAAAAAATTGCTGTACTTGATAGAACTAAAGAAAACGGAAGTAATTCACCACTTTATTTAGATGTATTAAGTGTTATTAAAGAAAATGAATTAAAAATACAAGTATTTGGAGGAAGATATGGATTATCTGGAAAAGATACTACTCCAAGTCAAATAAAAACTGTATTTGATTATTTAAGTTCTAATAAAATATTTAATAATTTTACTATAGGTATTTATGATGATGTTACTAATTTAAGTTTAAAAGTAAAGAATTTTTTGATTCCAAATAAAAACTATGAAATGTTAATCTATGGATTTGGTAGTGATGGAATGGTATCAGCATCAAAAGATATTATTAAAATTACTGGATCAGGATCTAATGCCTATGTTCAAGGATACTTTGAATACGATTCTAAAAAATCAGGTGGTGTTACGATTTCACATTTAAGATTTTCTCGTAATCAAATTAGATCAACGTATTATGTAAGTAATGCTAATACTTTAGTAGTAACAAAGGATAGTTATTTATCAAAATATGATATGATTTCTAAAATTAAAGAAAATGGAATGTTTATATTAAATACTGATAGAGATAAGAAAAGTGTTTTAGATTTATTATCTAATAAAGATAAAGCTTATATAGTAAAAAATAACATTAAATTTTATATAATTGATGCATCAACTATTGCAACAGAAGTTGGGCTTCCTGGAAAAATAAGTGCAATTATTGAAGTTTTAATATTTAAATTATGTCATATTATTGAATTTAATTATTCTATTCAAGAGATTAAAAAAAGTTTAGAAAAAAAATTTAAGAATAAAGGAAATGGCGTATTAGAAAAGAATTTAGAAGCAATTGATAAAGTATTAGAAAATTATAATCAAGTAACTATTACTAAAAAGGATATTAGTGAAGACAATCAGGAAGAGGGGAATATAACTTTATTTGAGGTTTTAGAACATAGAATGGGATCTAAAGTTCCTGTATCATCATTTATAGATAATTATGATGGAAGAACTCCTCCAAAAACATCTAGTATTGAAAGAAGATATACAACAACCATTGCACCTAAGTATATTAAAGAAAATTGTATTAGTTGCAATATGTGTTCATTTGTATGCCCTCATGGAGTTATTAGACCATATTTATTAAGTGAAGAAGAATATGAAAATGCTCCTTTATATGTAAGAGAAAATTGTATTGAAACTTCCATTAAAAGTAAATTATATAAATTTACAATTGCTATTAATGTTGCAAATTGTACAGGATGTGGAATATGTGTTAATACTTGTCCTGGTAAAAAAGGAAATGTTGCACTTAGTATGAAGGATTCTAAAATCTTAATTGATGAAAAGGAACAAAAAAGATTTGAATACTTAGATAAATACATAAAAGAAAAAGATGTTTTAGATAAATTTACAATTAAAGGGAGTCAACTAATTAAACCAAAATTTGCTTATCCTGGAGCATGTAGTGGATGTGGTGAAACAAGTTATTTAAAACTAATTAGTCAGTTATATGGAGATTCTATAGTTGTTGCTAATGCAACAGGATGTTCTTCAATTTATTCGGCATCTTATCCATCAACTGCATATAGTACTCCTTGGGCTAATTCTTTATTTGAAGATAATGCTGAATTTGGATTTGGTATGAAAGTTGCAGATTCTACTATGAAAGATAATATTAAAAATATTTTAAAAGAAAAGATTAAAGATGCTAATGATGATGAAAGTATTATATTTGATGAATATTTAGGAGGAGTAGAAAACTCTGATAAAAAACTATATGACTATGTAATAAATACGAAAGATAAAGATTTATATCCATTAAAAAACTTCATTAAAGAAAAAAACTTCTTTCTAGTTGGAGGAGATGGTTGGGCGTACGATATAGGATTTTCAGGAATTGATCATGTTCTTGCTAATAATTATAATGTGAATATTTTAGTACTAGATACTGAAGTATATTCTAATACAGGTGGTCAAGCTAGTAAATCAAGTAGAATAGGAAGTGTATCTAAATTTGCATCTAACGGAAAATTAACAAATAAAAAAGATTTATCTAAGATTGCTTTAACTTATCCAAATGCTTTTGTTGGAACAATTAGTTTAGGTGCTAATATGAATCAAGCTATAAAAACTATTAAAGAAGCTGTATCATATGATGGACCAAGTATAATAATTGCTTATGCACCTTGTATAGCTCATGGAATCTTAAAAGGAATGGGAAATACAATGGAAGAAGAAAAAATGGCTGTTGAATCTGGATATTTTCCTTTATTTAAATATAGTCCTATAACAGGATTTTCAATGGATTCTAAAGCTGATTTTGATAAGTATTATGAATTTATTGCCGGAGAAGATAGATATCGAACTTTAAAGAAAATAAATCCTGATAAATATCAAGAATTACTTGAAAAAAATTTAGAAAATGCAAGAAATAGATTTGAATATTTAAAGAAGAACGAAATAAAAGAAAAAGAATAATGAACTAAGAAAATTCATTATTCTTTTTAGATATTTACTTTATCCTTTGGATAGGATTTCTTAATATTAGAGATTCCAGTTAAATATTCCAAACTAACATCATAAAACTTGGCAAGTTTAATTAATAAATTAATTGGCATGACACGAATTCCTGTTTCATATCTTGAATATTGTACTTGAGAAATATTTAACTCTTTAGCAACGTCTTTTTGTAATAAATCGTTGTCTTCTCTTAAATCCTTAATTCGATTATCCTTCATAAAAACTATATTCACTTCCCATAAATATTTTCTCATAAAACAGGAGATTTCTTTTGCGTATAAAACCAAATGGATATATAGAATAGTATATTAGGTCTATTGACAAAATAAAAAAAATTGTAATATTAACATAGAATAGGAGAATAGTTATGGAAGAACCTAGATTAATTAAAAAATTGAGTTTAACAGATAAAGCCATATTAAGACAAAAGAAAATATTAA
>ONSF01000017.1 GCA_900320425.1 uncultured Eubacteriales bacterium
ATTATTTACTTTTATCTTTATTTTCCTCAATCATTTTATTACATAATTCATCCATATAATTAAAAGCCAAAGGAAAATAATGTTTTAAAAATCTAGGATTTAAAACATAAGTTGCAAAAGAATAAGCAAAAATTTCAACAACATTTTCTATTGAATTACTATCATCATAAAATTGACTTAATTGATATTTAAAATCTTTTCTTTCGTTTTTATAAACGGTATTTAAAAAATACATTGAATTACTTGGATAGTTATAATAAATATCAACTAGATGTCCTATTTGATGAAGCATGGTATATTGTAAATCAAATTTATTTAATTGATTATCTGTATAATCACGATCTACAAAAAGATTTTTTTTAATATTATCACTATGAGAACAACCTTCTACTAAAGCAACTAGTTTTTCTTCAATAGTTAATCCTGTTAAATTTTTATTTTTTATATTTCTTGGATATATATCTTGATATATATTCTCTATATCATCACTATTTGGCATAACAATGATTTTCATAGAATTTTCTTCTAAAAAATTTCTTATATATTCAGGTAAATTATTATATACTTCTCTTAAATAATCTCCATACTCTGGATTTCCTATTTCTATATAAGTTTCACTTACATTATTTAAAATATTATTTATCTCTTTAGAATTAATATCTTTATTTGATAACACTAATAAAGAAAATACTACACCTATTTGCTTTAATTTTTGTTTACTTATTTTCATATTAAATTACTCCTTAAAAATGTTTTAACATCTTTATTTAAATAAATTCCAATTTTTCCTTTAATAACCATTTTAACAAAACCAAGTCCATATATTACTAAATCTTCATGAAATGAAAACTCATATTCTTTATAAGATAATTCTTTTAAATCATCATGTCTTGAATTCATTCTACGTACTTTTATTCCATTTGGAATATATAAAGTAAAACTATTCTTATCTCCATTTAAATAATCTATTCTTAAAAAATCTCCTATTATTAAACATTGATTTTTCTTTATTTGATAAGTTTTGGGTTTTATTTCTTTATTGGTATTTAATAATTTATAATACTTTTTATCTAAAGAATGAATTATATTTCCCTCATCTATTATTCCAGGAGTATCTATTAAAGTTAAATTTTCATTTAGTTTAATATCAATTTTTTCAAGAGTTGTCTCAGGCATAGAAGAAATCGTTAAATTAGGATTTAAACTTGAATAATTAGAAATAATTTTATTAAGTAAACTACTTTTTCCTGCATTAGTTTCTCCAACTACATATACATGACTTGATTTTTGATAAGAATAAATATAATTCATTAATAATTCTAAGTTATAATTTTTTAAAGCACTTACAGCAACTATTTCTTTAAAATCATATCTTTGTTTTAAATAAGCATATATTTTTGCTTCTTTAACACTTTTAGGAAAGACATCCCATTTATTTAAGACAAGTATCATATCATTTGTTAAATATTTTTTAATATCATTTAAATTCTCTTTAATATTTAATACATCAACTACATATATTACTAAATCTTTACATCTATTAATCATTTCTAAAATAGCAATATAATCTTCTTTATTTTTAGATATAGTTGATGTTTCTCCATAATGTTTTACTTTAAAACATCTCATACAATATTTATTTTCTAAATTAGGTGTATATCCAAGATTTAAAATATTTTCATTTTGAAGTTCTACTCCACATCCTAAACATTTCATAAATGATAGTATTCTCCTTTCTTCATATTATATTTCTTCTTAATAATTTTTTCAATTTTTCTATTAATTCTTGTTTTTCTTAAATCATAAGAATCTACTTGATCAACAAGAATTGTTAATAAACCTTTTCTGTTTCCAACTAAAATATCAGTTAATAATTGATCTCCTATAATAACCATTTTATCATATTCTAAGTTATATTTATTTTTAATTTTTCTTATATTTTTTAAAGTAGGTTTTAAACTAAAAGAATAAGTTTCACATTCTAAATCTTTACAAAACTCTTTAACTCTTTTTTTTAAACTATTACTAGCTATTACAATAGGAATTTCTTTATTTAAATTATTTAAAAAATCAACTGTTTTTTTATCACATTTACCATCTTTTACTTTTCCAATTGTGTTATCTAAATCAAATATAATTAATTTATATCCCATTTTTTTTATCTTTTTATAATCAATTGAAAAAATATCTTTTTGATAAACTTTCGGAACAAATTTACTCATCTCTTCCTCCTATTCTTTTTTTTCTAAATAATTTTTTAATTCAATAGCAACATCTTTTGGAATTATTTTAGAAAGATCTTCAAGACTTGCTTCTTTTATTTTCTTTAAAGAACTAAATTTTTTTAATAATTCTTGTCTTCTTTTTGAACCAACTCCTGGTACCATTTCAAGAACACTTGCAAGAGTTCCTTTATTTTTTATTTGTCTATGATAAGTAATGGCAAATCTATGTACTTCATCTTGAATTCTTGTTAAAAAATGAAATAAATGTCCATGAGGATCTAATTCAATTTCATCTAAGGTACTTGTTACTATAACACTAGTTCTATGATGATTATCTTTTTTTAATCCTATTAAATTAATTGATAGATTTAATTCATCAAGTATTTTTTTAGCAACCGTTACTTGAGTTTCACCACCATCAACTATAATTAAATCTGGAAAATGACCTTTTTCCATTAAAAGTCTATAGTATCTTCGATAAATTACTTCTTCCATAGCTTTTAAATCATCTTTAGTATTTATATCAATTTTATATTTTCGATATTCATTTCTTAAAGGTTCAAAGTTTTCAAATACTACCATTCCAGCAACATAATAAGTTCCAAATAAATGAGAATTATCAAACGTTTCAATTCGATTTACTTTTACTCCACCTAAAACTATTGATAATTCATCAATTGCTTCAGTTCTTATTTTTTCATCCCTAGTAATGGTCTTTAATTCTTCTTCTAATGCTATCTTAGCATTTTCTTTTGCAAGTTTCATTAATTCTTTCATGTCACCTCTATAAGGAGTTCTAACAGTAGTATTTAAATATTTACTAAGTACTTCAGAATCAATTTTCTCTGGTACTAATACCTCTCGAGGAATAATTTCTTTTTCATAAAACCTGATAATATATTCTATAAATGATTCTTCTTCCGTATCACTTATATTAATAATCTTTTTACTTCTTCCAAATAAGGTTCCACTTCTAATAAAAAATACTTGAATTGATAAATAATTCTCTTCACTATAAAAATTAAATAAATCTAAATTAATATCTTTATTTAAAACAATTTTTTGATTTTTTAAAGTAATATTAATATCATCAATCATTTGTTTATATTCTTGAGCTTTTTCAAAATTTAATTTTTCACTTGCACTTTGCATCTTACTTTCTAATTCTTTTAGTACGTGAGAAGAATCTCCACTTAAAAAAGCAGTAATTTCTTTTTTCATATTTTCTAACTTTTCTAAATCAACATTCGTTTTACAATACCCAAGACATTCTCCAATATGATAATACAAACAATAATCACGTCCAAGTCTTTCACATTTTCTTAAAGGATAAACTCGATTTAACATATAGACAACACGTCTTGCTGCTCCTACATTAGGAAATGGTCCATATAAATTATTTTTATTCTTTTTTGATTTGGTATTTCTTACTACTCTTAAAATAGGATATTTTTCTTTAGTAAATTCAATATATGGATAACTTTTATCATCTTTTAGTAATATATTATATTTAGGATTGTATTTTTTTATTAAAGTTATTTCTAATATTAAACTCTCAAGTTCTGATGAAGTTACTATATATTCAAAGTCATTTATTTCCGATACTAACTTTTTGGTTTTTCCAGTTACTCTTCCTGTAAAATAACTTTTAAGTCGTCTTTTTAATCTTTTGGCTTTTCCAACATATATAATATTACCATTAATATCTTTCATTTGATAACTTCCTGGTAAATCAGGAACAAGTGCAAGTTTTTCTTTAAACATAAAAAGTCTCCTTTCTTAAATATTATACAAAAGAAAAAGAACTATTTCTAGTCTTTAGTTTTCTAAATAAGATAAATCTTTTTCTTCTTTTAAGTAAACTAAATCTTCTCCAGTTTTAAAACATAAATCTTTATATTTACAAAAACTACATCCTAGGTTTTCTCCATTTATAACTTTAGGATTAATTGTAAAATCATTTTCATGAATCTTTTTAAAAGCTTCTTTTATTTTAGAGTCTACAATATTTATTAATTCTAAAATTGCATCTTCACTAATGACTTTTGTATAATGACTAAATCCTTTACTAGTTATTTTCATCCCTTTTATCATTTCACTATCTTGATAGGTTTCATCAAACATAGATACTAAGTAAGGATCATCTATTGAATATCCATTTAGTTTTAAATTATCTTTTCTTTTTTCATTTTCATCCTTCTTTGAATCTTTACTACCTTTTTCAAATAAAATTTGTTCTAAATAAAATCCAATTATTTTAGGATTTAAAAATAAATTACTTTTTTTTATTAAATATAAATAAATTGGTAATTGCATATCAAGTCCATATTTTAAATTTGTCATATTAATTTTAGGAGTTCCCGTTTTATAATCAATAACAGCCAGATAGGTATTATTATCTTTTTCTTTATACATAATTTTATCAATAACACCAATAAAATTTTCATTATCGTGATACTTTAAATCAATC
Organism: uncultured Eubacteriales bacterium; assembly: GCA_900320425.1. Classification (GTDB taxonomy): domain Bacteria; phylum Bacillota_I; class Bacilli_A; order RF39; family UBA660; genus RUG591. Next base: position 4,696 of record ONSF01000017.1, read on the forward strand.
TCTTCTTCAAGTTTTACTTTTGTTAATCCCGTTAATTTATATTGATATTTTAAAACTTCTATAATTTTTATTAATTCATCTTTTAAAAATAATAAATAAAATTCTTCTTTGGGAGTAAAAGATTTATCTTTTATAGCTTTAGTAAATTCTTTTTCAAAATCAAAATCATCTTCATAAATCTTTGATAAAACATAATGAAATATAGTTCCTATTTTAAGATTAAAAGTTTCTTCAAAGGGACTAAGTCGTAAAATAGAATCTATATAATATCTAAAGGCACAATGATAATAATTATTTAATGAAGTATAAGACATGGTTATATTAGAGTTTTCTCTCTTTATTTTTTTATACTTATTGGAATATGTTAAATAAGGAATATCTTGATAAGTAGAATATAAAACTTGAATATTTTTATCGAGAATTCCATATTTTAACATTGTATCTAAATAACTAGTAAGTTTTATTTTATTATATATATTTGATGTAATATTTACATTTTTAACATAATTTTCTACTAAACCAAGTTCTTCGATTAAATTAGATTTAAAATAAGAATTATAAGGATCTCTATCTTTATAAGAAATAGTAATATTTTTTATTTTATTTAAATACTTTACTACTAAATCATGTTCTAATTTATTTTTCGAAAAACTTGTAAATAGTCCGAGTTTTTCTTTTTCTATATCATTAAAATAATCAATATCTTTATAAGTTTTAGGAATATTTTCTAAATTAAATCCTAATACAAAAACATAATCACTTTCTTTTATATAGGAGTTTAATTGTACTACCTCAATTCCTTCATTATTATCATTTATTAATATTTCTTTCAATCCATCTTTTATTTCTTCATAAACCATATTTAAATCATCAATAAAATAATATTTATTTATTAAATTTAATAAATCTTTTTGATAGTTATCTAAAGAAATAATATATTCATAAACCTCTTTTTTTGATGAATTCTTTACTTTATCTAAAATTTTTTTAGCATATATAGATGATATGATACTTACTTTATCAATATTTTGAAAAGGAATTTGATATAAAAATGAAAAACGTTTTAAAAAAGAATTATATTCATTTCCTAAAGGAATAACTTTAATATTTTCTAAGGAAATATTGCTTTTTAATAACTTACTTATTTCATTAAAAACAAATTCAACTTCTTCTTCGATAGAATTAAAATGATAAATAATATTATTATCTCTTTTTTTATTATTTATGTCTAAATATTTAACTTTATATGATTCTAAAAGAGATAAAGTAAACTTATCTAATTTTTCTTTTTCAAAAACAATAATTGTTTTATTTTTTAAATATTCTTTAAAATAATTATTTTCTTTAATTAAATTTTTGTCTTTTAATTCTCGATATAATTGTTTTAAAAAAGATATTTTTTTTAAAGATAAAGATGAATTTAAAATATATTTAATTTCTTCTAAATAAAGTTTGGCATTTTTTATAGTAACATTATATTTTTTAGTAACATAATAAATCGTTTCTTCATTATAGGAAAAAAAGTATTGTTCTAAAAATTCTTTAAAAGTCATTAATTTAAAGTTTATTAAACTACCTTGATTATTTCTTTTTTCTAATAGTTCTTGTTTTAGATTAGTATCACAAAGTACTAAAGAGTCTTCAGCTATTTCTTTTAAAATATCCATTTCTACCTCTTTCTAATTTTAAGTTATCCTTTAAAACAAAAAATACCATCATAATACCTGCATATAAAACAAAGATATAGAAATTGATAAATCGAGTAATAACCATAGCACTACCAAGTACTTTGCTTGGAAACATCGTTTTATAAACCCTCATAAATGCAACTTCACTAACACCAACGGCACCTGGAAAAGGAAGACTTGAAACAGATACATATAAAACTGATTGGAGTGATAAGAAAGTAAAAATCGATGCCTTCGAAAATCCTAAAGATAAATAAACAAAATAGGGAATACTATAATATAGTAAAATTTCTATAACAGTAAATCCAAATACTTTAAAAAATATTTGTTTATTTTGTTTTAAATAACCAGCTGCATTACTATATTCTTCAACTTGTTTTAATAAATTTTCTTTAATAGCATCAGTTTTCTTTATATGTAAATTTTTAAGAAGATTTGCAACTAGCTCTACCAAAAATAAAATAACCGGTTTAAAGAAAATAATTAAGAAATATAAAGTAAAAACTAAAATATTTAAAAATATTCCTAAAAAAGCTAGGTATTTTAGATTACCAAGAGACGATAAATATAACTTATGAGAAAATAAAAATCCAATAAATGCAAAAAACAAAGAGGTAAATTGAAATCCAAGTAACTTTACAAGCAGCGTTAAGGCTCCATGACTAACCTTTATATTATCTTTAGTCATTAAATAAAGCTGCATTGGATCTCCTCCTGTTGCCGATGGTGTAATTGAAGCCACAAAAAAGCCGGATATTGCATATTTATAAGCATCCCTAAAAGATATTTTGTTTCCTAATGTTTTAAGAGATGTTCTTAATATAAATGCCTCACATAGACTAAATGATGACATACATAAAATAGCAATTAATAAAAAGCCTTTTTTAGCATCAAATAATATTTTTTGAACTTCTTTATAATTATTTTCTTTAAATATAAAATAAAAAACAACGATTACAAGAAAAATAAATAGTAAACTACTTATTAAACTTTTCTTAAATACGTTATTTTCTTTATTTTCATTTTTCTTTTTCATGTTATCACCCTATATATCAAACATATATAATCATATCATTATTTTTACAATTTGAAAAGAAATTTCTAATTTAATTTTTAGCAAAATTTTCAAGAACCTCACTAGTTGCAGTTAAAATTGGAGATACACTTCCTCCTATATGGAATGTATAAATAATTTTAGCAAGATACTCTGAACAATCAGCTATCTCAAGCCAATCTTTTTCTTTAGCTTCTTCTAAAATATATGATAAATTTGTGGTAAATATTTTTGTAAACAATCCATTCTTATAAGCATCTTCAAATACTTTTATTCCTTTTGTAAACATAACATATGCAGAAAACATATAAATTCTATTGGCTCCACGTTTTTTTAATTCTTTTGCAACATCTAACATAGATTCTCCACTTGCAATCATATCATCTACAATTATAATATCTTTGTTCTTGACATCTTTTCCAATATATTCATGCTCTAAAATAGGATTCTTCCCATCTACAACATGATATACATCCCTATGTTTTTCAAAGTGTCCTCCAAGTTCACAACCTAACATATTAGCATAAAATCTCGTTCTTTTTAAAGCACCATTATCAGGAGATACAGCTAGTAAATTATCTTTTTTTACATCTTCTAAAGTAATAAATTTTTCTAAAATAATATTAGTTGGATAAAAATTATCAAAAGACGAAGCTGGAATTGCATTTTGAACATTAGAATCATGTACATCAAAAGTAATAATATTTTTTACTCCTTGATGAATAAATTCTTGAAGGGCAACAGCACAATCAAGAGATTCTCTTCCATCTCTTTTATGTTGACGTGAGGCATATAAAAACGGCATAACAAGTGAGGTTCTTTCGGCTTGATTACGAATAGCACATAGAGTCCTTATAACATCCACATAATGATCATCAGGACTTTTATGATTTATATAATTATACATTTTATATGTGATAGAATGATTCATTGGATCTGTTAAAATAAAAATATCTTTTTTTCTAACACTTTCTTTTATTACTACTTTACCTTCTCCGTTATTAAATTTAACTTCTTCAATAGGAATAATTAAATCATCATTTTCTCCCATTAATTCTTTTAAATGAAAATTTACTTTTTCTCCTAATTCACGACAATTCTCCATAACGATTAATTTTAAATTATTCATACTAATCCTCCATATCCTTAATCATTTTATCTTAAATATTTATAAAAATCAACTAATTTTAAAAAAAGTTTAAAGTAATTGATTAGCTTTACTTTTAAACTCTTCTATTAAATTATTTTTTTCTTCATCCCTTAAATTAACAATACTTAAACAATTTAAAGTTAAGACTACTAAATCATGTAATTTAAATGGAAAAACATTAAAAAGCTTACAATATTCATTTAATAAATCTGTATTTAATGAGGTTCTATCTATGGTAGTAAACGTGAGTAAAACATTTTCTTTAAATAAATTAAAGACAAAATGATTCTCTAAATTATCATATAAGTGAAAATAACTTTGATAAGTAATAGGAAATTCTAATAAAATTTTCTCATCTTTTATCTTTTTTAAAAAAACTTCATCTGGTTCTATAAATAGATTATAAATTATTCTACTAGCACCATACATAATTTCTTTATTTTGAGAAGTTATTTTTGAATCCATTGTTACAATATAACTAATATCATCTTTTACAAATTTATCAAATAAAGCTTTATAAGTTTCAAAATTATCTAATTTATTCTTTTTAAAAAATATTCCATTTATTCCCTTATGATAATATTCATATAATAAATTTAAATTATCATATAATTCTTCTTTCGAAATAGAAGATTCTATTTCTAATACTATATTTAATTTTAATTCACTATCTTTAATAACTTTGAATAAAGTTGTTAATATTTCTTTTTTATCTAAATTAGGCAAAAAAGAATCTAAATTTACAAATATTTCTCCATAAATCATATTTTCTTCTTTAAATTTTTCGATTAATTCTTTAAATGCAAATTCAATATTTGAATAACTATTTAATAAACTTCTTACTAAATTACGAGAATTATCATAATCTGTTAGGCTATCAAATTCAACAATATCTTGTACATCAAGAAGTGGAGTATTTTGAGTCATTTTTTGAATAGTTTCAAGTGGAATAGATCCTAAAAAGTCAATATGTAAATCTACTTTAGGGAATGCTTTTAATCCTTCAAATAACGTCATTTAATCACGTCCTTCAAGAAGTATTATATAAGATATTAAAAAAAAAAGCAAATTTATGCTTTTTTTAAGAAACTAATAAATCATTATCAGCTACTTTATTGGTTTTATAATTATTTTATTAATTATTCTACTTCTTTTAAATCTTTTCCATATTTTCTTATATAATTTTTATGTTTTTTTAACATTAAATTACAATAATTTTCTAACTCTTTTGTATTTTGTTTAATCATATTAGATACTTTTAAACAAATATGAAACCTATCTATTTCATTTCTTACTCTCATATCAAATGGAGTTGTTATGGCTCCTTCTTCTTTATATCCAATTGCTAAAACATTAATTTTTCTTTTTCTTAATATATCATAAATTAAATTAGGATATCCATGAAAAACAAATAAATTAGGTTTACTTGTAAATATTTCATTAAATTCTTTATCACTAATAGATATTTTACTTTCTTTATCAAGTCTTAATAAATCAATAACATTTACTACTCTAATTTTTACTTTAGGTAAAAACTTTCTTATAATTTTAACACTTTCGATTACTTCTAAAGTTGGAGTATCACCAGAACAAGTTAAGACAATATCAGGATTTTTATCACTGATAAAATCTAAAATTCCAAGACCTTTATCAACTATTTTTTTAGCTTCATTCATATTTAAATACTGTGGCCTTTTATGTTTACTGGCAACAATTAAATTTACTTTTTCTTTTTCTTTTAAACATTTATCCATTGTACAAATTAAAGTATTAGCATCAATTGGTAAATAAAGTCCTATTAAATCTTTTTTCTTACAAATTAAATGATTTAAAAGTCCTGGTTCTTGATGAGTATATCCATTATGATCTTGCTGCCAAATATGACTTGTAAGAAGAATATTTAAGGAAGATATTTTTTTTCTCCATTTAACATTTCTTGATGAGTAAACCCATTTTAAATGTTGACTAATCATTGAATCAACAATTCTCGAAAAAGCTTCATAAGTATGAAAAATACCATGTCTTCCAGTTAAAATATAGCCTTCAAGTAAACCTTCACAAATATTTTCTGATAAAAATGAATCAATTATTCTTCCTTTAGAATTTAAAAATTCATCTGTATCTAATATTTCCATATTCCATTCTCTATTAGTTACTTCAAATACATGGTTTAATCGATTAGATAAAGCTTCATCTGGTCCAAAAATACGAAAATTATCAGGATTTAATTCTATTAAATCTCTTAAATATGCTCCAAGTTCAAAGGTATCCATAGTAGGATTTGCTACTTTATATTTATAAATATTTGGAAATTTTAAATTTTTACGTAATAATCCTCCATTTGTATATATTGAATTTCCCATTCTCTTTTCTATTTTTGGAACAAACATTTTATATTTATTCTTTAATTTACCATTTTTATTAAACAGTTCATTTGGGTGATAAGACATTAACCAATCAGATAACATTTTTAATTCTATTTCACTTTTAATTGTAAATGGTACTTGATGAGATCTAAAACTACCTTCAACAACTAAATCATTAACCTTTTTAGGACCCGTCCATCCTTTGGGAGTTCTTAAGATAATAAGAGGAAGTTGATAAGGTACATTTTTATGTTTTTTTAAATATTGTATTCTTTCAATAGCATAATCTAAAGTTTCTGCCATTTTTAAATGCATTAAATATGGATTGCTTCCTGATACTATAAATACTTCATATCCCATTCCAGTAAACATCATTCTTAAATCTTCATCATTCATTCTTCCTAAAATCGTAGGATTGGCAATTTTATAGCCATTTAAGTTTAAAATAGGAAGAACTACTCCATCAAGTTCACGATTTATAAATTTATTTAAATGCCAACTAGTAGCTAAAGTTCCAGTTTCTGCTTCTCCATCACCAACACAACATGCAACAATTAAATTAGGATTATCAAGAACCGCCCCATAAGCATGAACTAAACTATATCCAAGTTCTCCTCCTTCATGAATGCTTCCTGGCGTTTCTGGGGCAGCATGACTAGATACTCCATATGGAAAAGAAAACTGTTTACATAACTTTTCAAGACCTTCTATATTTTCCTTAATATTAGGATAAAATTTTGTATAAGTTCCATCTAAATAATTACAAGCAATAAGTGATTGTCCAGCATGACCAGGACCTGATATATAAAACATATCTAAATCATATTTTTTTATAATTCGATTAAGGTGTGTATAAATAAAATTTTGATTTGGTGCAGATCCAAAATGACCAACTAGTCTTTCTTTTATATCACTGAACTTTAATTTACTTCTTAAAAGTGGATTACTTCTTAAATAAATTTCGGCAACTGATAAATAATTAGCAGCCCTAAAAAATCCATCTAAACTTTCAATTTCTTCTTTATTTAAATAATCTTTCTTCATTTTATCCCCTATCCTATTCTAGAAAAATTATATCATAAAAAAGGAAAACATTCTAGTCCTTTTAGAATGTTTTCCATCATTTTATTTTTTTCTAATCAATCCATTTTCCAATAATTCATCATTTTGAAGATTTTTTTCTCTTAAGGTTTTAATTAAACTATTTGATACTTCTAATGCTTTATCCATTTTAAATTTAGCATCATTTATGTTGTGAATATACCTAGTTTTTTCATCATCTAATACTTTATCTTTCATAGAATTATAATAATTATATACACCATTTTGTAAATTATAAACTTCTATTTCATCATCAAGTTTTTTGATAATTTCCTTTATTTTTTCTTCATTTTCATTATATAATTCTAAATTTTCTTTATAAACTTCTTCTGAACATTCTCTTATATTCTTTTTAATGCTTTCTAATTCAGGAGAAATATTATTTAAATTTTTATTAAAGGCATGAAAATTAGAAGTAATTTTATCGAAAGTTGTTTGTCTATCTGGAGAAGTAATCCAATGAATAGTAGTATCTGCATAATGTTCTAATGATTCTATTAATTTATTTATTTTATCAAAACTTATTTGTGTGAGTTCAATATCTTGGTTATAAATTTTAGATTTTTCATAATCTGTACTTAATTTGATATTATGTAATTTATGAACTGCTTTTTCTCTTTCAAATAGAGTTGTTATTAATCTAATATTCATATTAAACCTCTCTTCTATCTTCTGAAATAATTGGATCTATTTCATTATTCTTTATTTGATCTAAAGAAATTACTTCAGTAGAATCACTTAATGGTATATAATATTTATTTCCATCCGTAGAATCTAAAACATTTGCAAATTTTATTCCGTTGACTTCTTCTTCTCCAAGTTCTAAATACATACTATTTGCCTCAGCAATTTTCACAAAATTATTATCAGCACCTATTTCCGTAGAATTTAAAACCATAGCTCTTTCTTTTATATTAACAACATTTTTATATTCAATTTCAATATTTGGTATATTATTAACATTAGTATAATAGATACTTCCACTAGTCTTATCAATAATTTTATAATAGAAAGTATTATCAACTTTTTCTATTCCTAAAAGTCCATATTCTACTTCTAAACTTGAATTTATGGCTTCTCCACCTATAGTTGTAAGAAGTGGAATAATGGAGGTAATTTTAATTGCTCCAATTGATGATGCAATTAATGATTGATTTTCCACAACTACCTCTGGAGTTATTTCTTCAACTGGAGTTTCCGGAGTTACAGATGGATTTTCAGTAACACCTTCATTACCAGGATTAGGATTTATATCACCGATAGGATGTCTTCTAGGACTTCCACCATTATTTCCTGATGCTGGTGTAGAATCACTTGGAGTTATACCAAGCACCTCTTGTCCTAAAACAGTTCCTTTGGTTAAATCAATTTCTTCAAATCCACTTTCTTTTTCATCAATAATTCCTTTTGAATAACTTAACCAATCATATAAACGCCTTATTTCTTTATATACATTTACAAATAATTCTGATGCATCAGATATACCTAACTTTTCTTTAGTATCTTTATTCAAATTAGTATTTAATTCTTCAATTGCTAAATTCAATTCTCTTTTAAAATCATCAACTTCACCACGCATAGAATATATTTTCGTTAAAAGAACCCTTATTTCATTACTATTATAGGCTTTTAATAGTCCTGATACAGCACCAGTTGCCGTGGTTTTTAATGATTCTACTTGATTAGATACATTTTTAGATATATTTTCAAAAAAATTAGCATATTTTCGATAAGTTTCATCATCTATATATCCTCGGTCTTTATCAATAGAATAATCTAATACATATCGAAGTTCTTCTTCCTTACCATCTCTTTTAAGATTTTCGAAATAAGTATTCAAATATTTTGGATCTCTTTTATAAACCTCATCGGCATAATTTGCTAACATAGCTTTATAAGTATCGCTTATATTATAGTAATTGGATGAGCTTTTTTTATTACCACCAGCTTTTTTATCTTCTTCTATTATTTCATTAATCTTATCTTTATCAAAAACTTCTACTTGACTATTATTTAATTTATCACGATTAGTTATTTTTTCTTTTTCTTTTGATAAATCAATATTATCTTTATTAATACTTAGATTTTTATTATCAGCAGTTTGAATAAAAGTATCTTCTTCAGGTAATACTTCCATGCTATTAGCAGCAGCTGCTTGTTCTGTTGCTTTTTTATCGTATTCTTCCATATCTTTATCATTCCATTCACGAGATGCAGTCGCAGGAACTTCAGTCCATTCCCATATACTTTGTTGTTGATTTCTCATATTAGCAACCTGAACTGCTGCAGCACCACCAATTTTTTCATATTGATTTACAACATCACTTGGAGA
>ONSF01000008.1 GCA_900320425.1 uncultured Eubacteriales bacterium
CCTTTTTTTCATTGGGATATTTTATCACATATTTAATTATTTTACAAGTTTTTTTATTAAAATGTTGACTTTTAAGAATGCTTGGTCGTATAATAAACTTGACATTTAAAATGTTGATGTGGAAGAGTATTATATTAATTTTCTTGAAGAGAGTTGATGGTTGGTGAAAATCAATAGAAAAAATATAAGAAAAACACCACGGAGTATGTTTTTGAATTTAGTAGAAAATGTCGGTTAAATACCGTTATCAAAAGAGATATCAAGCATTGATAAGAAGAGTGGTACCGTTCTTAGTGAGCCTCTTTTATTGATGCTTTTAATTTTTAGGAGGAGAATTTATGGATGTTAGAGAGATATTTTATGATGTAAAAAAATATTTGAATAAGAATGTAGTAATAGATGGATGGGTTAGAAATCATCGTAAACAAAAAGATTTTGGGTTTATTGATTTTTCTGATGGTACTTGTTTTGGTACAATTCAACTTGTCTACGATAACAGTTTAGAAAATTTTGAAGAAATAGCTAAAATAAAGGTAGGATCTAGTATTAATGTAAAAGGAACTGTAATTAAATCGGAAGGAAAGGGACAGGAATTCGAAATTAAGGTTTCTGGTATTACTTTAATAGGAGATTGTCCTGATGAATATCCTATTCAACCTAAAAGACATACAAGAGAATTTTTAAGGAGTATTGCATATTTAAGACCTAGAACAAATCTTTTTAATGCTGTATTTCGAGTAAGAAGTATTGCAGCTCATGCAATTCATACTTATTTTCAGGAAAGAGGATATGTATATTTTCATGCACCACTTATAACTGCAAGTGATTGTGAAGGAGCGGGACAAATGTTTCAAGTAACAACACTTGATTTAGAAAGAGTTGCGAAAGATGGAGATGTTGATTATTCGAAGGATTTCTTTGGAAAAAGTGCGGCTTTAACTGTCTCAGGGCAACTTGAAGCTGAAACATATGCTATGGCTTATAAAAAAGTTTATACATTTGGACCAACTTTTAGAGCAGAGAACTCTAATACAAAAACTCATGCAAGTGAATTTTGGATGATTGAACCAGAAATTGCCTTTTGTGATTTAAATGGTGATATGGATATTATGGAAGATATGTTAAAGTATATTGTTAAATATGTACTTGAAAATGCTAAAGCAGAAATGGAATTTTTTGACAAATTTGTTGAGAAAGGATTGCTTGATAAATTGCAAAAACTAATCAATAGTAAATTTACAAGAATTAGTCATCATGATGTTATAACTATATTAAAAGATGCTAAAGTTAAATGGGAATTTCAACCAGAGTATGGAGAAGATATTGCGAAAGAACATGAAAAATATATAACAGAATATTTTAATGGCCCCGTTTTTATTACTAATTGGCCAAAAGATATTAAAGCCTTTTATATGAAATTGAATGATGATTTAGAAACCGTTGCTGCCGTTGATTTAGAAGTTCCCGGTGCTGGAGAATTGATGGGAGGCTCTGAAAGAGAAGCTGATTATGATAAATTAGTTCGTCGTATGAAAGAAATGGGCGTACCAGAAGATTCTATGGAATGGTATTTAAATTTAAGAAGATTTGGTGGATGCTATCATTCTGGATTTGGAATGGGATTTGAAAGATTACTTATTTATTTAACGGGTGTCGAAAATATAAGGGATGTAATTCCATATCCAAGAACGCCAGGCAATTGTGATTTTTAAACATAGGATTTATTTCTTATGTTTTTTTAGACCTTGTTTATATTAATTATTTATGATATAAATATAAGTGAAAATAAATAAGTAGAAAGGAGAAAGTTATGCAAAGATTTCTTGGTATTATTGTCGGAGTTATATTTTTAAGTTTAGGAGTATTATTATATTTTAAAAATGATAATTTTGTTACAAGTTCTAATTTTAAAATAGATGATGTAAATGTTTGGGATATTCTAGGAAATGGTGGTTATTCGATGGAACCACATTTAAATGGATTTAAATCATATTTTGATATTTTTAAATATGGAGTAGCGGTTGCTAAAATAGAACTTGCTGGAACTAAGGCTTATAAAGAAAATGCTAGTAAAATATTAGGCGATATACCAATTAAAGGAATGTTTAAAGTATACTCTAAAGATAGTGATATAGATATGGTTTTTCTTTGTGCCTTTATATTATCAAAGGTTGATTTATTCTAAATATTAATAAAATAAAAAAATATTCAAAATTATTAGATTAAGATTTGAAATTTTTTTTACAAAGTATGTTATAATAAAAATTGTAGTAGGAGGTTAATAAATGTTTGAGGAAAAAATAAATGAAAGAGTAAGAAAACTTTATGCAAATGATAAAGAAACAATGGAAAAAATATTAGCAGGAGATACAAATGCGATTAAAATGATGACTCAAGAATATGAATTTACAAGTGAAATGGTGGTTTATGCATTTGAACATAAAAAAGAAAATGAATTGTATCAAGAAGCAAAAAGACAAATAGAAATAAAAAATTTATATCATGATATATGTTTAGAATATGCGTATTATACAAACAGAAAAAAACGTTAAATATTTAAAGGGGTAATTTTATGAATGTTATAGATTTTTTTAAACAGAATAATTGGTTATTAAATATTATTTATTCTATACTAGTAATATTAATAGCAGCTGTTTTATATAAATTAGTAGTCAGTTTTATTGAAAGAAATTTAGAAGAAAAAAAATTTTTTAATAATAAGAAAACAAAAACTTATATTAAACTAGTAAGAAGTATTAGTCGATATATATTTATAGTAATTGTTATAATAATAGTTTTAAAAATAAATGGTGTTAATGTATCATCACTTATTGCTGGACTTGGAATAATAAGTATTATTATTGGTTTAGCAATTCAAGATTTTTTAAAAGATATTATTAGAGGATCTAGTATTCTATCAGATAATTATTTTTCAGTAGGAGACGTTATTAAATATAAGAATATAGAAGGGAAAGTATTAGTTGTAGGATTAAAAACGACCAAGATTCAAGAACTATCAACAAATAATATTTATTCTATTGCCAATAGAAATATCGAAGAAGTAGCAATTCTATCAAAATTTATTTATGTCAGAGTGCCACTTCCTTATGAATTAAAATTAATTACTCAGTATAAAATAGTAGATGATATTGTAACTATAGTAAAGAAAGATAAATTAATTGAAGATTGCAAAAGTGTTGGATTAACAGAACTAGCAGATTCTAAAATAGAATATTTACTTAAAATTACATGTAATCCTGAAAACAAATTACAAGTTAGAAGAAATGTTTTAGAACATATTATAGAAGGTCTTGAAAATAATAATATCGAAGTACCATACAATCAAATTGATGTTCATCAAAAATAGAAAAAAATAACATAAAAGTTTAAAAGGAGATTTAAATATGCCATTTTTTCCACCTATACCTTTGATAAGAAAAAGATTGATAATAAAACAATTAACAAATTGTAATGCCTTTTCAGAAGACACTGCTAAAACATTTGCTGAGGCTGGAATAATAAATCCCAATGCTTTTTCAAAGATAAATGATAAACTAGTGAGAGATAAAATTTTATTTAAAACCCAAGATAATAAATATTATTTAAAAAAAATATGAAACAATTATATTGGGAGTTTATTAAATAATAAAAAAACTATTTATAAATTATTTCAATTTTAAATAGTTTTTTTTAATGAATTTTCTTTTCTAAAAACTCTATTAAATAATAAAGAATACTAGAAATAAGTCCTAATATAAATACTGATGTAATTACTAAATTAATATTAAATACTTGGGAGGCATACATGATTAAAAAACCAAGTCCTTGTTTTGATACAAGTAATTCTCCCATAATGACTCCAATTAAATTCATGCTAACGTTAATTTTTAAAGTACTAATAATATTTTTTAGATTAGATTTTAAAATTACTTTTTTATAAATATCGATTTTTTTTGCATTCATACTTTTAAGAAGTATAATATAATTTTTATTGGTATTTATAAAATAATTATATAAATTAATAATTGTTATAAATAATGAAATCATTAAACTCATTACAATTATAGAATTAATACTAGCTCCAAACCAAATTATAATAAGAGGACCAAGTGCAACTTTAGGAAGAGAATTTAAGATTGTAAGATATGGATCAAATACTTTTGCTAAAAATTTATTTTTCCAAAGTATAGATGAAATAATAAATCCTATTCCAAAAGAAAGAATGGTACTAATTAATATTTCATATAAAGTAATTAAAATATGATTTAAAAAATTATTAGAAATAACTAAGGTTTTAATTGTATTTAAAATATTTTTAGGAGATGAAAATAAGAAAGAATTAATTATTTTTTTGCTTGATAAAAATTCCCAAATAAGAAAGAAAATTAAACATATTAGTATTTGAGTTATGTAAATTAATAATTTTCTTTTTCTAACTTTCTTTAAATACTTTACATGTTCTGTGCTATAAGTTGACATCTAAATCCCTCCAAATTTTATCATAATAATAATTAAATTTACTATCTTTTCGGTTTTCAGTCGGTATATTAGGATTTTCTAATTTTACATGATAAATTTTTTTAACTTTACATGGACGTTTTGTTAAAACAATAATTCTTTCAGCAAGAGAAATCGCTTCGCCAAGAAGTTAAATAAACATAATTAAATAATTTATTGCTTTTTCTTGAGATAATAACAATATTGGTGTATAATAATCATGTTTTGAGATTGAATGGGTGACAATATGAAAAACATAATATTAATTGGACTTGGACCTCATGCTAAAAGAATTTATATTAATTTTATAAAAAAATATAAATTAAACCTTTCATTATTGGTTGATTTAGATATAAATAAAGAAGAAATAAAAACATTTTTAAAAAAAGAAAAATTTGCCTATACAAAAGTGTATTTTGTAAAAAGTGAAGAAGCTAACAATAAAGAATTAACTATAACAGTAAAAAAAGATTTAAAAAAACTAATTCAAGAAAATAAAATTACATATGCAATAATTTCTACTGAACCCAAAGCTCATTTTGCTTATGCAAAATTTTTGATTAAAAATAATATTTCTATTTTAATGGATAAACCAATTACTTCTTCATTGGATGTATTAAATTCAATCTTTTCAGCCAAACAAATAAAAAAAGAATATGATATACTTTTGAATTTATATAAAAATCATAAAGAAAAAATAAAATTTACGATTCAATGTCAAAGAAGATTTCATCCCGGATATTTGTATATCAAAAAAATCCTTCTTGATACAATAAAAAAATATAATATTCCTATTACTTACATTGATATTTATCATAGTGATGGTATGTGGAATATGCCAAATGAATTTTTATCAAGAGAAAATCATCCATATAAATATGGTTATGGCAAATTATTTCATAGTGGATATCATTTTATTGATATTTTAACTTGGTTATTGGAATGTAATAAGTATTCTGATAAAAAAATTAATAATGCTACAATTTATTCTACTGTTTTTAGACCTTATGATTTTTTTCAAACCGTTGATAATAATTTTTATAAAAATTATTTTAATACAAATGAATTTCAAGAAATATTACAAAAACCTTCAATTGTTTCTTCGTTTGGAGAATTAGATTTTCATTCTATGATTGATTTTAAGATGGATGATAAAATTATTACACATTGTACACTAAATTTAATGCAAAGTGGCTTTTCTAAAAGAGCTTGGAAAAATTTGCCTAAAGATACATATAAAGCAAATGGTCGGGTTAGACATGAAAGAGTTAATATACATGTAGGGCCAATTCTTAATATTCAGATACATAGTTATCAATCATATGAAGTAAATGAAAAAAGTGATATTTTAAAAGATGATATTGGTGGAATTGATCATTTTGATATTTATATTTTTCGGAATACAAAATTAATTGGTGGTAAATCATTTGAAAAAATAAAGTTACAAGATATAGATGATAATAAAGATATAACTTTAGGAAATAATGAAAAAGCCCGTGAAAAATGTTTTTATAAATTTTTTATGAATGAAAAAAATGAATCAGATTTTATATACCATCAAAATAGTATTCTTTTATTATCAAAGTTATGTGAATCTATTGCAAATCATACTAATAAAGTAAATTTTAAGTGGGGTAGTTATGAAAAATAAAATTGCACTTATTGGAATTGGAAATGTTGGTATAGCAATTTTGTATAATCTTTTTCTAACCGAAAGTAATTTAGACATTATTTTAATAGATCATCATAAAAATAATTTAATTGGAAATATTATAGATTTAAGTCATACTGTAAATACTAAAAATAATATAGTAAGTATGGGAGATTATAAAAAAATAGATGATGTTGATGTTTTAATTATATCTGCAGGTATAAAAAACGATGTAAATAGAAATTTATTTTTACAGAAAAGTTATTTAATGATAAAAGAATTAATGGACAATGTTTTAAAAACAAAATTTCATGGAAGTATAATTGTTGTTTCGAATCCTAATGATGTTTTAACAACGTATGTTGCAAAACGCTATCAGAAAGAAAAAGTAATAGGTACAGGCACTCTTCTTGATAGTAATCGTTTAAAATGCACTTTACAGCAAAAATTTAATTTAAAAGATACTTCTTCTATTAAAGCAAACGTTATTGGTGAACATGGCTTATCTCAAGTTATTTTATGGTATAAAATAAAAATTAATGGACAAAAAATATCAGATATACTAACAAAAAATGAAAAAAAAGAAATTGAAGATGAAGTAGCAACTATTGCTCACAAAATAGTTTCTTTAAAGGGATATACAAATTTTGGAATTGCTTCATGTGTTAATTTAATTATAAATTTATTATTAAAAAATCAAAAAATTGCAATACCTATTTCAAGTTATGATGATAAAACTCAAGTTGCTTATAGTTATTTATCTAAAATAAAAGATGGAAAAGTTATTAGAAATAAAGTATCACGAATTGATTATAATTTAGTATTATCAAGTATAAAAAAAATAGAAAATGAATATAGAATATTTGAAAATAGTATTGTTGTAGGAATAGATTTAGATGATACTATAACGGATATGAAAAAATTAATGCAAGATGAGGCTTTAAAATTTGATAAATCTATAAATGGCAAAGGAATTATTGATAATACAAAATATTTAGTTGGAGAACAATATGCTTGGAATGAAGAAGAAAAAGATAGATTTTTTAAAGAATATCGTGTACACGCAATAGAAAATGCTAAAGTACGTGAAGATGTTAATCAAGTTTTAAAAAAAATGCTTAAACTAGGGTATAAAATTATTATAATAACAGCTAGAAGTTCGAAATATTATGAAAATCCTTATGAATATACTAAAAATTGGTTAAATAAACATAAAATTCCTTATACAAAATTAATTGTAAATGCTACATCAAAAAAAGATGTTTGTAAAAAGGAAAATGTTTCTATTTTTCTTGATGATATGCCAAATAACTGTTTAGAAGTATCAAAACTTGATAATGTTAAAGTATATATTATGGACAATGGGAATAATTTATGTGAACAAAAGGAAATAAAACGTGTTAAAAATTTTGAAGAATT
Organism: uncultured Eubacteriales bacterium; assembly: GCA_900320425.1. Lineage (GTDB taxonomy): Bacteria > Bacillota_I > Bacilli_A > RF39 > UBA660 > RUG591. Next base: position 7,568 of record ONSF01000008.1, read on the forward strand.
TTATCGGGAGGTTGTATAAAAATGGTAAAAGCAATTTTTATGGATAGCGAAGGAACACTAAAAAATAAAAAGAATGAAATAGAAATGGAAACAGTAAATATAATAAATGATATAGAACAAAAAGGAGTTCCTGTTGTTATTACTACAGGATTGCCTAGATTTATAAGTAATAAAATAGCAAATAGAGTAGGAGCGAATAGTTATTTAATATCTTCAAATGGAGCAGATATATTTGATTTAAAAAGGAATAAAAGTATAAAAGAAATATATATAAATAAAGAATTTTTGAAAAAAATTTATGAAGAGAGTAAAAATGATTATAATATTATTTTAGGAGTTGGAATTTTTGAATATGCTAATTCTTCAAATGAATATAATTTAAATACTCATCCTATTAATAATATAGATAATATTAAAGAGAATATTTTTCAATGTCATATTAGTCAAAGAAATATTTATATTCAAAAACTATTTGATTTAAAGGAAGAAATAATGAATGATAAATCTTTTTTCTTAAGAAAAAATTTAGGTAAAGAATTATATGAAAAATGTTTAAATTTTGATATTAATTTTATGACAAAGGAGGAGTTAAATATTATAGTAAGAGCTCTATCTTTTCAAAAACTATTAATGTTAAAAAACAAGATTTTAAAATACAAAGAGATAGTTTCATTAGGCAATCAAAGTATAGATTTTACTAATTTTCAAATTAAAGGAGAAACACCTTGGTTTTCTTTCAATGCTTCAGGTGTTAGTAAAGGAAATGCTATTAAAACAGTCTGTAATTATTTAAAAATTGATGCTAAAGATACGATTGGAATAGGTAATGATTATAATGATAAAACAATTATTGATACAGTTGGAGAATTTTATTGTCCTGATGATGCTAGAAGTTTTATAAAAGAGAAAACAAATAATACTTACACTTTAGGAGAAATAGGAAAGGTTTTAAAAAAAATTTATGAAAGAATATAATATTATTGCTATTATTACCGATAAAGATTTTGGATTTTCTGTTAAAAAATTAGATAATCCAATTATTCGTTATGCATCAAGAGGAATTCTTTTTGATGATTCTAATAATATTGCTATTATAAATAAACAATTAAAAAACGAATATAAACTTCCAGGTGGTGGAATTGAGCAAAATGAAACTAAAGAAGAAACTTTTTTAAGAGAAATATATGAAGAAACAGGATGTACTGCTGAAATTATTAATATTATGGGAATTACAATTGAAGAAAAAAGTATGACGAATTTTAAACAAATATCATATGTTTTTTTGGGAAGAGTAATAAATAAAACAAATGAATTACATTTAACAAAAAAAGAAGAATTGGAAAAAACAATAGTTTTATGGAAATCTTTTGAAGAAGGATTAGAAAAGATAAAAAATTCTGAAAAAGAATTAGTTGGTTCTATTTTTGATTCTAAATATCAAAGTTTATTTATGGTAAGACGCGATGCTGAAATATTAAATTATTATCAAAATAATAAACAAAAAATACTAAAACAATAAAAAAAATATATTTATCAAACTTGTATATAATACAAGTTTTTTTTGAATTTTAATATTAATTAAACATATATTTATAAAGGGGTATTTATTAAATATGTTAAAAAAAATTACTATTTCTAAAGAAATTCAAAAGAAAATGTTATCATTTTTTTTTAAAACATCTATTCCAAAAATGATAAGTGGTGAAATTGAAAAAAGATAAAATATTAAATGTTGCTATATATCCTAGGGTTTCAACAATGAGACAAGTTGAAGAAGGATTTTCGATGGAAGCACAAAGGGATAATTTAACTTATTTTGCTACTTCTCAAGGATGGAACGTTTATGGTGATTATGGTGATGAGGGAATAAGTGGTAAAAGTGTTGAAGATAGACCTGGTGTTAAAAGATTAATTAATGATATAAAATTAAAAAAAATAGATGTAGTAGTTTTATATAAATTTGATAGATTAACAAGAGATTCAAGGGATACGGAAGACTTTATTGAATTGATTCAAAATTATAATATTTTGGTGTATGCTTTATCTGGTGGTAAAGTTGATGTATCTACTCCAAGTGGAAGATTTAATACACGAATACTTGGTGCAGCTGCTCAATTTGAAAGAGAACAAATTGTTGATAGAGTAGTTGATGGATTTATTAAAAAAGTTAAAAAAGGATATTCGTTATGCAGTAGCACCGTTACATATGGATATGATAGACCAAAACATCAAGAAATACAAACAATCAATCCAAAAGAAGCAGAAGTAGTTAAAAGAATATTTAAACTATATGTTAATGATGGAAAAACCTTTACAGAAATATGTAATATTTTAAATAGTGAAAAAATTCCAACTAAAAATAAAGGAAAAATAATGAAAAAAAGAAATTCTAGAGAAAAATATTTAATTAATTGTGTTTGGCAACCTAAAACAATTAGAAATATGCTATCAAATGTTAATTATATAGGAAAAGTTAGATATGGAGTGAATCGTGAGAAGATTTCTTTAGAAGAAACTGATAAATATGAAAATAGAGGTAAAGGTTTTATTGCAGATGGTTTACATGAACCTATTATTGATATTGAAACATTTCAAAAAGCACAAGATAAATTAGCAAAAATTAAAAGAGTATATAAGACAAAGCATCCTAAAGAGGAAACATATTATTGTGGATTTTTAAAATGTGGATTATGTGGAAATCAATTAACTACAACAAGGACAAATCATCATGACAGGAAAGATGGAGCATTACATGTTCATATAGGTTATAGGTGTCTTAATCACGAAAAAAAATTATGCTTATGTATGGGAATGAGTCATAAAAAAGTTGAAAAAGCATTTCTTGATTATATAAAAAAAATACAAGATTTAGAAAATGTTGAAGAATTTGAATATGATTCCTCAGATGAAGAAGAAAAAAAAGAGTTAGGCATAATAAAAAATAGATTAAGTCAAAAAAAGTTAAAATTAAAACAAATAATGGCTTTATTTGTTGATGATAACTTAACTTATGATGAATTTAAAGTAATGAAAGAAAAATTAGAAAATGATATAAAAAGTATAGAAAAAGAAATTAAAAATAAAGAAAAAAGTCTAAAACCTATTAAAGAAAAAATAGATAAAACAAAAATTTCAAAAAAAATATCAGACCATTGGTTAGTTTTAACAGATTCAGAAAAACGTGAATTTCTAACTATTTTTGTTGAAGAAATAATTATTGTTAATAGAAATAATGATCGAGTAAAGGGACTTCCAGAAATATTAGATGTTAAATTTTATGAAAAATAAAAAATTATACATTTGATTAATAAGTTAATGTAATTAATAATAGTTTATATGTATCAGTTTACATTTTAACCTAAAATTTAATTATTTTATTTAATACAAAATTAATCACCCGTTTCGTGAACATAGCCTCAGCTAAATCGTGAGTAATTAAAATAGCTGTTTTCCCTTCTGCCTTAATAATTTTAAATAAATCATCAGACATGGCAAGTCGCGTTTGATAATCAAGAGCACTATAAGGTTCATCAAGAAGTAATATATCTGGATTCATTGCAAGAGTTCTAATTAATGCAACTCTTTGTTTCATTCCACCTGATAAATTATCTGGATATTTATCAATAAATTCATATAATCCATATTTTTTTAGTAATCTTTTAACCTTATCTATATTTTCTTTTGTTTTAATTCCCTTTATTTCAAGACCTAATAAACAATTATCTAAAATAGTTCTCCATGGAAATAAAGAATCAGTTTGTAACATATAACCAATTTTTTTATTATCTTTAAAAATAATATTACCTTCACTTTTTTCTTCAAGCCCAGTAAGAATAGATAGAAGAGTGGATTTTCCACATCCAGATGGTCCAACAATAGCAACAATTTCTTTTTCCTTTATTTCAAGATTTAAATCATCAATTGCTAGTGTTTCACCTGATTCATCATGATATCGTTTTTTTAAATGACTTATTTTTAAAATATTATCTTCCATAATATCCTCCGTTAATTTATTCTATGAAATAACTGATATCTTGTATAAGATATATACCATAAATAAAATTTACTTTTGTTCTTATTTATGGTATACTTTAAAAGTAAGATAGGAACGTGATGATATGAAATGTGCTCATTGTAATAATGAAATTGAAAAAAATGATAAATTTTGTTCAAAATGTGGACATTTTACATCAAATGGCTATACTTCTTTAAAAGAAAAAGGACTTTTAGAGGGAGTTACAGTTAAACAACAAGGAAGGTTTTCTTTAGTTCTTGGACTTTTTTTCATTGGAGTATTAATGTTTCTTTTAATGATGATAATAAGAGGACAAGATTTATTTAAACCAATACTTTATTTAAAAAAACAAGTCAATGATTATATCTTTGGATATAATACATCAATTATAAAATATGATAATAAGTATGAAAAAGAAAATATTTTATCTTATACAGATGCTATATCTTTTATAAAAAAAGATTTTAATTCTCAAAAATGGCAATGTTACACAGAATTAAATGTAAGAAAAATTGAAGAAGAACTTGAAAATAAATATTCTATTCCTAGTGTTAGTTTTTGTGATTTAGACTATGATATGGTTCTTACATTTAAAAAAGAGATAGATAAAATGTATAAATTATTTCCTAAGGTTCAAGGACTTACCAATATAACATTTACTAATATAAAAAATGAAAACTATATTGCTTATTTTCAACCAATGTATCAGTTTGTAAATGTAAGTGAATCAATAAATTCTTATAATAAAGTAAACAAAACCCAAATTCTTTTAAATAGCTATTATTTTTTAAATAAAGATTATCGAGATTCAGGAATAAAAAAAATAGTTGGAGATAATTATTATGTTGAAGATGCAACTCTTGAAACTACACTAGTTCATGAATTTGGACATTTTATATCATTTTCTTTATTATTAAAGGAATATAAAATTTCAAATATAACTTTGGAAACTAAAGAAAATTCAAGTAAAATCAATGAAATATTAGAATTGTCAAATAAAGCAATATTTTCAAAAAAAATTATTGAAGAAGCTATGAAAAATTATAATCAACTATATAAAACTAATTTAAATATAGATAAATTTGCTAGTAGTATTTCAAAATATGCAAGTGTTAAAGACAAAAATAATAATTTAATTTATGATGAAACAATTGCAGAAGCTATTCATGATTATTATTTACATGATATGAATATGAAAAATAGTAGTAAAGAAATAATAAAAGTTATAAAGACAAGGTTTGATAAAGTATGAAAAAATGTTTAAATTGTAAAAGTAATATCAAAGATAAAGACAAATATTGTAGAAATTGTGGATGTCGTATTCAAAGTAATACAGAATATATCTTTATTAATATTATGATTATTTTAATAAGTCTTGGAATTTTATTTATTATTATATTATTTATTGCATCCTATTTGGTATAAGGAGGAGTATGAAAGATAATTTAGAAGATTTATTTAATCATTATAATACAACTATAAATGGGTTAACGGAAGAAGAAGCAAAAGAAAGGTTAGATAATAATACAAATAAAAGAAAATCTTTTTTAATTCAGTTAATAAAAGATTATTCTTTTTGGTTATTACTTTTTGCTATTATCTTTTCTATTTTTATTTCATATATTAAAAATGAATCTTATTTAGTACCTATTATATTAATTATTTTGCTTATTATAGAAATATTTGTAAATAGAAAGTTATTTAAAGAAGAAAAAAAACTTTATAATATAAATGAGTTTTCTAATCAAATAAAAGTTTTTCGAAATGGAGAAATTTCTTCTAAATCATCTTCTTCAATAGTAACAGGTGATATTGTAGAACTAGAAAAAGATGATGTTCCGTCTTTTGACGGAATTGTTCTTGAAAGTAATGATTTTTTTATATCAGAAGATGATACTTTACTAAAAAGTAGAAAATTAGAAGTAAAACAATTTCTTTATGCAGGAACTTTAGTTTTAAATGGTAGAGCTAAGATATTAGTTACAAAAACAAAAAAAGAAATCTTCGATTTAAGACAATATGAACAACAAGATATAATAGAAAGATTTTATCAATTAATAACGATTATTATTTTAAGTTTAATTATTCTTATGATAATAATTGGTGTTATTAATAAAAATGATTTTTTGGATGTTTTATTATTTTCAATTACACTTTTACTAGCAGGTATTCCTAAAGCATTATCTCTTTTACTTTATATTATATCTTATAAATCTATGAAAAAATTAAAATCTCAAAACATTAAAGTAAAGTCCTTAAAAACAATTAGTTCTTTAAAAAATATCGATGTTCTTGGATACTTAGTAAATGAAAATACGTTTAGAATTCAATTTTTAAAAAAAGATATTTCTAATTATAATGTTATTGATAAAAATTATATTGAGAAATTGGATGATAAAGAACTTATAAAAATAGTTGAAACGTATCAATATTATTCAAATTTATCTTTAAAAGAAAAAATTAGGATTATAAATTGTTTACAAGAACTTGGATTTCATGTAGGAATAATCGGATATCAAAGAAATGATGTTTTCTTAAAAAATATTTGTTTATTAATAGCTGATATCAACTGTAATTCAATAATAAAAGATAATTGTGACATATTAATAGAAAATACTAACTCTTTAAATATTTGCTTATTAGAAGGGAAAAGATTAGATACTAATATTAAAAATATTTTACATTTTTTATTATGTGAAAGTCTTATAGAAATGAGTTTAATATTATTTTCAATGATTTTTAACATAGAACTCTTTACAAATATACAGATTATGTGGTTAAATTTAATTATAGGATATTCTATTGCCTATTTCTTATCATTTGAAAATGGAAAAGAAGAAATTTTTTTCAAAAATATTTTAATTAAATCAACAATTAGAGCTGTTATTACTGCTTTAGTTTCTATTACTTTATTTTTCTATTTTCTTAAATACCATAATAGTTTAATTGTTAACTCTTTACTCTTTATTTCTTTAATTATAAACGAATTTTTTTTAGGATTTTCGTCAAAGAATATTAAAAAGTCTGTGTTAACAAAATCTATTTTAGAAAATCAAATCTTCATTTTAGGAATTTTAAGTTTAATAATAATTCAAGGATTTGTTTTGATAACTAAGATATCTAATTACTTTATAGTATCAGGAATTTTATTTCATGACATTGTTTTAATTATTGGAATTAATATCTTAATCTTTTTAATAGGAGAATTTGTTAAAATAATTTTATATAAATTAAAAAAAGATAATATGGAGGAGAAAAATGAAAAAAAATAATACAATATCTTTTATAATTGTTGCAAGTGTTGCTATTTTAATCGTATTTACAGGTGTAATATATGTTAATTTATTACCAAATAAAGAAAGTGATTCTTATTATGTAAAAATTCATGAAGAATTAACCAATAAAATAAAATCTTTTGATATTACCAATAATGTTTTAAGTATTAAAACAATTGGAGATAATTTAGAATATTGTGTTAAAACAACAAAGACTACTCCCAAAGAAAACAATGTGTGTTGGGTAAAAATTGAAGATGGAGAAGGACATATGAATATTTTAGCCCATCGAACTTATTATATTTTTATTAAAGATGAGGGAGGAAATATTAGTAGTTACTTAACAGTTAATTCAGATAATCCTAATATGGAATAATCATTAAATTGTATAAAATAAAAAAAAATATCCATGATATAAATGGGTGATAAAAATGGAAGATATAAATGCACTTGATGAAATACATAAAGGAAGTTGTATGGGAAGTGATGCCATTAGTTTTATTTTAGAAAAAGTTGATGATAAAAAGTTAGAAAAATTATTAAGAGATCAATACAAATCTTATAAAGAGATGCAAAGTAGAATTGATGATATTTATCCAAAGTATAATGAAGGAAAACCTCATAGTACTAGTATGCCAGAAAAAGTAATGACTGATTCAATGATAAATATGAAATTAAAAAAGGATAAAAGTACTAGTCACATAGCAGAACTATTAATTCAAGGAACAAACATGGGAATCATAGAGGGAAGAAGAATTTTAAATAAAAAAAATGTGAATGAAGAGGTACATAGTTTAATTAGTAAATATGTATCATTACAAGAAAAATATTTAGATTCTTTAAAAGAATTTTTGTAAACTAAAATTCTTTTTTTTATTTTTAAATCAAAATAACTAGTCAATCTTTAAAATCTATTATATAATTGAATTAGAATAAGAGGTTGTAGTTATGAGAATTATTAAATTTGATAATAGATTTTCTACTTTTTCTTATAAGGAAAAGTTAGACTATTTAAAAAAAATTAGTATTAATAAAAAAATAGATAATGTAATAAATACTTTAATTATATATAATAAAGATGTTATAGAAAATTTTAATTTATTAGAAGAATTTAAAAGAATAGATTATACTTCATTAGCAATTAATTCTTATTTACAACAAAATAAAACTAAAGAATTATCTAAATATTTTGATTCTCTTGATAAAAATAAAATAAAAAAAATCTTAAATTATGAAAAAAATAATAATACAATTTTTTCTAAATTAAAATTATGTAAAGATTTAGAAAAAGAGAGTAGTTCTAAACAAAAACTTAATATTTTAGAAAATAAATTAGAAAATTTAGATAATAGAAATTTAAAAAAAGAGCGTGGTACTAAATTATTTTTAATAGTTCTTTTATTTTTAGTATTATCTTATATGTTTGTTGGTTATTGTTATTCTTCTATTCGTTATTATAATGATCATGTTTATCCTAATATATATTTAGATAATAAATTAATTGAAAATATGAGTCGGGTAGAACTTCATAATTATTTAGAAGGTAAAAAAAATAAGTTACAAGAGACAATTCAATTTAAAAATGAAAATGATTCTTATTCATATACTTATCAAGAACTAGGTTTTTCTATAAATACTTTGGATGTTGAGAATAAAATTAATGCAACAAAAAATTTAAATGGCTATCAAAAATTATATAAGATATTAACTAGAGTTGAAGAAAGATATGAAATTCGTTATGATTTAAATGAAGAAATATTTAATAAATTTATTAATAATTTAAAAAGTAAAGTAAATGTTTTAAAACAATATGAAAGTTTTAGAATTATAAATGGTAAAATCAATTATCAAAGAGGGGTAAATGGATTTACGTTGGATGATGCTAATTTAAAAAATGAAATTATTGCTTCTTTAGAAAATAATAGTCATGAAATTAATTTAACAGGCAGTGTAGAAAAAGTTAATAATACTTTAGGACTAATTAATAAGAAAGTATCTACTTTTACTACTTATTATAATGAATCTCAGGGAAGAGCAAGAAATATTCGCAATGCAGTATCTAAATTAAATGGAAAAATTTTATATTCCAATGACACATTTTCATTTTATAGAACTGTTGGACCATATAATGGAAGTCGAGGATATATTTTCTATGCTAAAGATGTTGGGAGTGGTGTATGTCAAGTATCTACAACTATTTATAATAATGCATTAAAATTAAATCTTCCAATTGTATCTCGTGAAAATCATGGTGATATGGTTTATTATGTTGACTATGGAATGGATGCAACGGTATATGGATCAAGTGTTGATATGAAATTTAAAAATAATTCAAATTATCCAATTTATATTGAAGCAAGTGCTTATAATGGTGCTTTAACAGTTAATTTTTGGTCAAATGAAAATATCGTTCCAAGTGGAATCACTTACCAACCAAGAGTAGAAAAAGTTAGTGCATTAGGATTTAAAACATATCTTGATACATATAAAAATGGTGTATTAATTAATTCTAAATATCTAAATAGTAGTTATTATATAAAAGGAAAATAATATGGAAGATGAAATAAAAAATTTAAAGTTAGAGATAGATGTATTAAAAAAACGTATTTCTTATTTGGAAAATAAAGAAAGAAATAGAAAAATAATTGGAATTATAAAAGGAATAGTTATTACTGTTTTACTTATTTTAATTATTATTTATGGTTATAAATTATTACAAGAAATGATGAATTATTATAATCAAGTAAAAGATGTTTTAAATGATCCATTAAAATCATTGTTATAAAAATTTTATTAGAAATAATTATGAGTAGATAAGTTCACAAAAAATTCATATTTTTCTCATTTTTATTTCATATTAAAAGAATACAATTAAAATATGAAAGGAGGGATAACATAGAAATAAAGATTATAGGAAGAAATGAAATTGAAACAAAAAAAGTAAAAAAAGAACTTGATAAAATTGCTAGAAGTGAAAAGATAGATATAGACATAAAAGAATTAAAAGATAAAAATAATATTAGAAAATATAAAGTACTACAAACTCCTACCTTAGTTATTAATAATGAATATAAATATGACTTAAAAAAAATTAATTATAATATTTTAAAACGGTTAGTCTTATTTTGTTCATTTGTATAAAACAAAAAGAATCTAGAAATAGGTTCTTTTTAGTGGCTTAATTTTTTTAAATATAGTATACTTAATATGGTGAATTATGAAAAGGATAGAAATTTTTTTAATAATAATTATTATTGTTGGAGGAATATTGTTTTTATGTTGTAAAAATAATATTTTAAATAATAATTTAAAAGTAAAAGAAAAAAATACTTTGGAAAAGAAAGAAGATAATTTAATTAATAATTGTATAGTAATTGATAATTTAGCTATGACTAAGATAGAATGTCAAGATAATGTAATTTATGATTTAGATTTAGAAAATAGTTATCAAATAGGAGATATTATTACAATAAAATATAAGGAAGAATTAAAAAAAGAAAATATTATTCATATTGAAAAAGATAATCGTTTTAATTATATAGAAGATAAAGGTATTTTTTCAAACTATTATGAAGATGCATTAAAGTTATTAAAAAATATGACTATAGATGAAAAGATTGGGCAAATATTACTTGCTAGAGTTGCTGATATAAATCAAATTAAAGATTTGAAAACGTATAAATTTGGAGGATATTTGTTGTTTAAGAGAGATTTTGCTAATAAAACTAAGGCTGAAGTAATCAAGATGATAAAGTCTTATCAAGAAAACAGTTCTATTCCTCTTTTAATTGCAGCAGACGAAGAGGGTGGAAGTGTATCTCGAATTAGTAGTAATAAAAACTTAGTAAGTAATCCTTTTAAATCTCCAAGAACATTATATTTAGAAGGTGGTTTAGATAAGATTAAAGAGGATACAATAGAAAAAAATAAAGTTTTAGAAAGTCTTGGAATTAATTTAAACTTAGCGCCAGTTGTAGATGTATCGACAAATGAATCTGATTATATGTATAAACGAAGTTTAGGTGAAGATGAAAAAATAACAAGTGAATTTGCAAAAACCATAATTCAGGCAAGTAAAGATTCAAAAGTATCTTATACATTAAAACATTTTCCGGGATATGGAAATAATTCAGATACTCATATAGGATTAAGTTTTGATACAAGAGAACTTGATGAAATAAAAAATATTGATTTGTTACCTTTTAAAGCAGGAATTGATGAAGGTGCTGAAGCAATTTTAGTAAGTCATAATATTGTATCAAGTATTGACTCTAATAATCCTGCAAGTATATCAATTAAAGTTCATAATTTACTTCGTAATGATTTAGAATTTACTGGTGTTATTATAACTGATGATTTATCAATGGGAGCAATTAATGATTATTATAAAGAGAGAGCAGTTGTGAATGCAATTAATTCAGGGAATGATTTATTAATTGTTACTGATTATAAAAATAGTATTAAAGAGATAAAAAATGCAATAAATGATAAAGTATTATCTGAAAATATAATTAATAAAAGGGTATTAAGAATACTTGCTTGGAAATATTATAAGGGATTAATAAAATAAATTTTATAAAAATTAAATTACTAATTGTGTTTATAATATTTTTTATGTTACAATATTGGTGAAAATAAGGAGGAGAAAATGAAAAAAATAAAATTAATTTTTAGTATATTATTACCAGTATTAATATTAATATTTACTAATAATGTATATGCAAGAGCTATTAATTTAAATGATATTAAAGATACATTTAATAATAGTGATACTATTAAATCTTATAAGGATTTTGGTTATGAATTAACCGCCGATTTAGACAGTGATAATTCTAATATTTTAGTAATTAACTTAACAACAAATGATGGCTCAACAACAATAAGTTATGAATTACATGATAATATTTTAACAAATGAACATCTTGTGGATAATCAGATTATATCAGCTTATTTTTTAGCAGATGTAATAGGTCAATTAAATGGATATCAGGATGGAGAACTACTTAATAACTTTAATTTATTTACTGATGAAATTAGTAATTATACAATTGATAATGAAGGATTTGAAGTAAAAGAAAATGAAAACTATTATATAGCAAAATTGGATATTACTAAGAAAGTACCACTTGTAGATGTAAGTAAATTTTATTTAAAACCAGAGCAGTTTGATACAATAAAAGAAATGGTTAAAGAAAATATAACTGGTAATCAAAGTGGAAGAATAGGACCATTTGCTTATAATTTAGAATTAGGAGAAAGTAATAATACTATTTATATTGGAGAACTTGATGAGACAACAGAAAATACTTATAAATCTATAATATCAGCCCTTTCTGTTATGTATGATGAAAAAGTAGTTGATTATTTTAAATCTAAATATCCAAAGTTAGAAGATGGAATTTATTTTTATGATGGATTAACTATTGAAACAGATACTTTTATTGATTATGAAGAAGAACCAATGTATGAAGGAATGATTGTTACTAAAGTAGAAATAGATAATCAATATGTAAAAGATGAAATTATGAGGACTGAATATATTGGTGAAACAATAGATTATGGAGATAAAAATATAACTTTAGATTTCATTAAAGATAAATCATATAAAGTAGGATTTTTTGACAATGCAAAATCAACTGATGCAGCCTTTTTATATAAATACATTTTAGAACCTGTTTTTATGGAGCAGGGATTAGATTTTGAAGGAGATACTGTATATTTTAATATTGTATCAGGAAAAATAGTGGTTGGTGACTCTGAGAATAGTATTTTTAAAATTGTCATTAATTTTGATGAAAATTATTTTGAATTACTGCCAACTAATATGGGAGTTGCTAAAAATGAAATAATTGCAAATCATCCAAATACTCTTGCCAAGGAATACGAAGAAGGAAAGGGAATGGATCATTATCGTTTTGGAAACTATAATATTATGATAAAAGTAATTTATGGAATTGAAGATGAAAAAATTACTTATGAACTATTAGATAAAAAAGTAATGCAAGGTGGAGAAATATCTTTTAGATTTAATATTCTATATTCAAAATTTTTAGAAGATGGAAAAGTATATGTAGATGGAGAGTTAGTAGATAAATCTAATTATACTAGTGAAGAAGGAAGTACGATAATTAATCTTAATAAGGATTATGTTAAAAATTTAACTAATGGAGAACATACCCTAAAGGTTGTAGTATCTGATGGGGAAGCGTCAACTTTATTTAATACTGTAAATGAAATTACTTCTCCTAAAACAGGAGATACAATTATGTCTTATATTTATTTGTTAATTGTTTCTATTTTAGGATTATTAGGTACAATATTTTACTCTAAAAAATATCTAAAAGGAGAATATAAATAAATATTATAATAAGAAAGTTTAAATAACGACTAATAAATGTCAATTGCTTAAACTTTTTTTTAATTTTAATTAATTTGCTTGTAACAAATAAAAAAAGATGTTATTCTATTAATATAGAAAGGTAGATAAAAATATGAAAATGAAAAAAATTGCATTAGTTGTTTTGGTATTGATAATAGCAATATCAGGTTATGAAATATTTAATATATTTAATAACAATAAATCATATGCAGTAGATTATATGGGAACCGATGAATGGTATAAAGATTATACATATACATTGGATGATGCGAATAATACCATAAATTTAACAAAGTATAATGGTCAATCAAATGAAGTAGTAATTCAAAATTCTGCAACAATTGAAGGTAAAAAGTATAGTACAGTCATAGAAAATGCCGTATTTAGAAATAATGAAGTTATTACTTCTGTCACTTTTGAAAATGGAATAAAAGCTGGAACAAATTTATCTTATTTGTTTTCTGAATGTGAAAATTTGTTATCAATTGATTTTAATGATTTTGATACATCGAATGTTACAAATATGAGCTGTATGCTTAATGGATGTAATAAACTCACGAATCTTGATTTAAGTAAATTTAATACATCAAATTTAGTAAACATGGACGTTATGTTTTCAGAGAGCAAGAATTTAACAACATTAGATATTAGTAGTTTTGACACGACTCATTTAACAAATTTTGTTTTTCCTTTTAATACTTTAAATTCATTAAAGAAAATAAAATTAGGGCCTAATTTTAAATTTGAAATGAACGATGGATTTATAGGAGCTTTTGGAAGAGGAACTTGGCTAAGAGAAGAGGATCAAAAAGAATATTCTATTCTTGAATTAATAAGAAAAGCAAAGACTACATCTATTGCTGGTACTTATACTAAAGTAAGTTCAATATCAGATGAGATGAGTATTTCAAAACAAGTAACATTTAGAATGACAAATTCCGATAATATTGACTGGGGAGATTTAACAAATACTAACTTTATTATAGATAATAATAGATTATATGCCCATATTGATATAAGTAATGCCGAAGAATACACATTACCTAGAGAGATTGAGTATAAAATAATTGATGGAATAGAAGATAAAGATAACAACAAATTTGATTTATTAGTAAAAGTTAATGATATTAAATTTAATAATATAACTGGTGCTGATACACCACAAAATGTATACATATTTCTTTTAACAACAAGGTCTTTTGAAAATTATGTATATGATTCTTTAGAAAGTGCTCATTTAGATAATAGACATCCTATAAGAATTAATCAAATTATTTTTAATGTAGAATTAAAAGTAGTTGATAAAAATGGTGTAGCTCAGGAAGGAAGCTATATATTTGCTACAAACGATATGGATGGACTTGCGAATGGAAACTCTGAAGGAGTTAAATTAATATCAGGATTTGATACCGAAACTCTCACTTTTTCAAATCCAACTAATCTAATTCAAAATGAAAAAGGAATTCTTGCAGTTAGAGGTGATAATGCAACAGAGTTATCAGAATTTTTAGTTAAATTAGATGCAAAATCAGCTAAATTTATATGGTATGATCCATTAAGTTTAGGAGGAGGATTTAGTCTTTATTATCAACCACAGATAGTATCTATAAAAAATATAACAGATAAAGGAGAATATCTTCCAAATGAAAAGTTAGCATTATTTGATAAA
>ONSF01000003.1 GCA_900320425.1 uncultured Eubacteriales bacterium
CATGTAAATAATCGAAAAAGATTGGTTAGAGAACTTAATAAAATAAAAAATGGAAGTGTAATTTCAAGTGATATAAATAAACCTTTATATGATTTTGTTACGATTGGATTAACTACTGATAGAGAAAAATTATATGAAGTTGTTGATACTCGAGTTGATAAAATGGTTGAGGAAGGATTACTTCTTGAAGTAAAAAAATTATATGAAAATCATATTCGAAGTAGAGCAATTTTAACGGGAATTGGGTATAAAGAATTATATCAATACTTCGACTCGGAAATAACACTTGATGATGCTATTGAATTAATAAAAAAGAATACAAGACATTTTATCAAACGTCAATATACATTTTTTAATCATCAAATGAATGTAAATTGGATTAATGTTGATTTTGATAATTTTGAAAATACTATAAATGAAGCAAAAAAATTAACTTAAAATGATAATTTAAGATTATCTTTTTATTTTTTTTTATTAAAAAAGTATAGATTTTAGATTTAAAATATTATATAATAAAAATAAAGTAGGTGAATAAAAATATGAAACTAAATAAGTTAAAGGAAAATAATAAAAGTAAAGCAATATTTTTAGTATTAACCATAATACTTAGTTTAGGAATAAGTTTAGCAGCAATTTACTATATATATATATATAAAGATAGTCGTGAAAATAGACTTGTAACTGGCTTAATATTATTAGATTTTAAAGATAGGAATGTTATAAGTTTAGATAGTACAGTTCCAGTTATAGATGATGTAGGACTATCTAGTACACCATATACATTTACTATAACTAATAGAAGTGGTATACCAATTAATACAAAAATAATGTTAGATATTGATAATGATACAAATATTAATTTAGGAGCAGTTAGATATGCACTTTTTGTAAATAATCAAATGATAAAAAAAGATTATATTCATGAAAATGACTTAACTCTCTATACATATGAAAAATTAGGGGTAGGAGAATCATTAGATTGTAAATTATATTTATGGGTAGATTATTATTATGATAGACCAGGTGAAACCTTTAAAGCTAAAATAATAGCTGAAGGAGAAAGTATTGATGCTAATATTCAAAATAATTTAATAAAAGTTACATTTGATCCAAATGGAGGATATATTCCAACTACTGTGGGATATTATAATGAAACTGATAAATATTCATCTTTGCCAATTCCAACAAGAGAAGGATATTATTTTGATGGTTGGATGAAAAATGGAATTTTAAAAGATAAGAATGATTTAATTAAAGACGATACGGTTGAATCTATAGATGATAATATTGTACCAAATATAAATTTAACAGCAAAATGGATAAAAATTTATAAATTAGATGGTGATTATACTTTTACTGGTTCAAACTACATAAATACTGGTGTATATTTATTTAATGAAGAGAATTTTAAACGTAATTTTCATATTTCAGTAAAAATAAAAGAAAATAATAGTACAGTATCTCAATCAACTTTAATAAATGCAAAATATGAAAATCAAGATAGAGGCTATCCGGGATTTGTACTTAGGAGAGCTGGAGCTAGTAATTATAATCAAATAAGTTCTAATATTAATAGTACTGATAAAATAACTATTGGAAATATTCCATATGAATCTGTAAAAATTGAATTATTAATGATTAATAAAATTTTGTATTATAGAGTTGATAATGGAACATTTACTGAAGTATTAGATTTTTCAAGTTTTAATAATTATTTTAATGAACCTGTTACAATCGGTGCAAATATGACGAATGGTACGCCTGGTAGATTTTTTAAAGGAACACTATCTAATATAGTTGTTGAATTTATAGATGATGATGCTAAGATATCTGACTATCAATAAAATATAAAGTTTAAAATATATAAACTAACATTATTAAAGAATATTTGTAAACTAGTTTAGTTATGTTATAGTATTGTTGAGTGGTAAATATAATATGTTAAAATTAACAATTATGTATACCACTTTTTAAAATTAAAATAAAAAAATAAAAAAAATTAGCACTTGATGTTGACAAGTGCTAATTTTGGTGATATTATGATTTTGAAATGGGAGGAAACATGAAAAAGAAAGAATTTAAAGCTGAAAGTAAAAAGTTATTAAATATGATGATTAATTCGATTTATACAAATAAAGAAATTTTTTTAAGAGAATTAATATCAAATTCAAGTGATGCACTTGATAAACTTTATTATTTATCAAGTGCGAATGGAGAATTAAAAGTTCTGAAGGATGATCTTAAAATAAGACTTGAATTAGATAAAGAAAATCGTACCATTAAAGTTATTGATAATGGTATAGGAATGACGAAAGAAGAACTTGAAAATAATTTAGGTACCATTGCTAAAAGTGGAACTGAATTATTTAAAGAAGAAAATAGTGATTCTAAAAACTTAGAAATTATTGGACAATTTGGAGTTGGATTTTATTCTAGTTTTATGATTGCTAAGAAAGTAGAAGTCTTAAGTCGTAGTATAAATTCTGATGATGCATATCTTTGGGTTAGTGATGGAATTGACGGATATACAATCGAAGAAAGTAGTAAAGATTCAAATGGAACTGAAATAACTTTATATTTAAAAGATAATACGGACGATGTAAATTATGATGATTATCTAGAGAGCTATACTATTGAAAGAATTGTAAAAAAATATTCTGATTATATTAAGTATCCAATTGAAATGGATATAGAGACAGAAAGAGAAGATGAAAAGACGAAGAAAAAAGAGAGTCATATTGAAACTGAAAAGTTAAATAGTATGATTCCAATTTGGAAAAAGAAAAAAAGTGATGTTACAGATGAAGAATATAATAATTTCTATGCTGATAAATTTTATGATTATGAACATCCTTTAAAAGTTGTTAGTTCATCCGTTGAAGGATTAACTAGTTATAATGCACTTTTATTTATTCCAAGTCATGCACCATATAATTACTATACTAAAGAATATGAAAAAGGCTTAATGCTTTATTCAAGGGGAGTAATGATTATGGACAAATGTGCTGATTTATTACCAGATTATTTTAGTTTTGTTAAAGGAATTGTTGATAGTGAAGATATTAGTTTAAATATTTCTCGTGAGACAATGCAAGAAGATAAACAAATTAAACTTATTGCAAAGAACTTAGAAACTAAGATAAAACGTGAACTTGAAGGTATGTTAAAAGATGAAAGAGAAAATTATGAAAAGTTTTATGAAGCCTTTGGAGAACAATTAAAATATGGAATATATTCAAGTTTTGGAATGAATAAAGAGCTTTTACAAGATTTATTACTTTTCTATTCATCTAGTGAAGAAAAATTAGTAACCTTAGACGAATATGTAAGTCGTATGGGGGACGAAAAAACTATATATTATGCATCAGGTGAGACAATTGATAAAATTAAATTATTACCAAGTGTTGAAGATGCACTATCTCGCGGAAAAGAAGTATTATTCTTTACAAATTATTTAGATGAATTTGTTATAAAGACTATGGGTGGATATAAAGAAAAGAATTTCATGAATGTTCAAGATAGTAATTTTGATTTATCAAGTGATGATGAAAAGAAAGAATTAAAGAAGAAAAATGCAAGTGCTAAAGATTTATTTAATTCTATGAAAGAAATTCTTGGAGATAATGTAAAAGAAATTAGATTTACAAATCGTTTAAAGAATCATCCTGTTTGTTTAATAACAGAAGGAGAAGTATCTCTTGAAATGGAAAAAGTTTTAAATGCTATGCCAAATAATGAAAATGTCAAGGCAAATAAAATATTAGAAATTAATGAAAATCATCCAATTAGTAAGAAACTTGAAGAATTATATGAAAATAAAGAAATCGAAGAGATTAAAAAATATACGAAAATTTTATATAATCAAGCAAGGTTAATAGAAGGATTAACAATTGAAAATCCAACGGAAATTACTAATTTAATTTGTGATATGATGAGTAAATAAAGGAGTGATATAAGTGTTACCAAGAGTGTTTTATGATAGTGAGTTATATGATATTAATAAAAAAGTGATGGATGCAGATATATATTTACAAAATAAAATATATTATGTAGATATCGATCTTCCAGGGTTTAATAAAAATGAAATTCATGTAGAATGTCATAAGGGAAATATTAGTGTTAAAGCTTTAAAAGATGATAAAGAAAGTAATGAAAATAAAAAGTATATTCGTCATGAAAGAAGAGTTCAAAAATTAGAAAGAAGTTTTTATTTTCATGATATTGATGAAGATAATATTAAAGCAGAATACAATAATGGAGTACTTCATTTAGAAATACCTGAAAAACACGATAGTATAAAAAAACAAATTACCATAGAATAGGACTTATTAGTCCTTTTTTTTCAACATATTTGAAAAATATTAAAACTTATGATATAATATGCAATAAGTTTGGGGGGATATTATGAATTTAACAATTATTTTAATAGAATTGTTACTGGCTATTTTCTTATTTTTACTGATGAATTTAAAAGAAATAAAAAATCTTAATCGAATAGATAACATTATTATTCCAAATATTTATTTAATTTTAGTTTCTTCTTTATTACCTAAGTTAAAAAACTATGTAATATTAATTCTTTTCTTTTATTTAACTATTGATTTTATTTTTGTTTTCTTAATTACAAAGAGAGGATTATTTAAAAATTTAAAAGTTTATTATCAAGATAGAATTTTAGTATTAATTCTTGGACTTCTTAGTTATCAATTTTTCTTACTTAAAGTTACTTATGCATTTGTAGATATGGATGTATTTAAAAACTTTATTTGGGTTTTAATTCTAATTTATGGATATCAAAAATTAAATGTAAAAAGTATTAAATTAGATTCTCTTGAAGAACAAATGCAAGAAGATGATTTTCAAGAATTTGTTGTTGTTCTTTATGCAAAATTAAAAAATAAATATGGATATTTAATAAAAAGTGATTCTAAAATAGAAGAAATGTTATATAGTTTTATGATTTATGAAACATACTTAAAGAGTAATCATTTTGTTTTATATTTAAAAAAGAAGTATATTAATAAGGAACATAGTTATGGTATTATGCAAGTAGAAAGTAATGAAAAAATAAATGATGAAGAAAGTATTGTTCTTATGAAAGAAAAATTAGAATCAAAATTATCTAAATTAAAAAGAAGTAAAGATAAAGATGAAATTGATGAAAAATTAATAAAAGAAAAATATAAAACTAAGAATGATATTAAAGAAATTGAAAAAATTTTAAAGATTATCAAAGAATTTAAAAATAATGGTTAAGTTATCTTTTAAGAAGGTAACTTTTTTAAATTTTGTTTGTAATTCATATATAGTTGTTGTATAATACAGGTAGATTTGGAGGAAATCATTATGGATAAATTAACCAAAGAAGAAGTTTTACATGTTTTAGATTTAGCAAGACTAGAAGCAAGTGATTTAGAAATTGAAAAGTATCAAGTTGAACTTAAAAAAATGATTACAGAAATTGATAAGATTAAAGAACTTGATGATTTTGATGAAGAATTAATGATTGCACCTTGGAGTAATGATTCAACATTACGTGAAAATTCTTCTTTAGAAATAGATGAAAGTGATATATTAAAAAATGTTCCTAGCAAGAAAGGAAATTTTGTATCTATTGATGTGGAGGTTTTAAAAGATGAGTAAATATTTAGATTTAAGCCTTAAAAAAATTCATGAATTGTTATTGAACAAAACCATTAAACCTATTGATTTAGTAGAAGAAGTGATAGAAAGATACAATAATAATAAACTTAATGCTTTTATTAGTTTTGATATTGATGGTGCAAGAAAAAGAGCAATTGAACTTGAAAATGATAAAATAGAAGAAGATAATTTATTATGGGGAATTCCTATTGCTATTAAAGATAACATTATGGTTCGTGATTTAAAATGTACTTGTGCATCTCATATGTTAGAAAATTTTGTTAGTGTATATGATGCAACTGTTATAAAACTTATTAAAGATAAAAAAATGATTATTGTTGGAAAAACCAATATGGATGAATTTGCAATGGGTTCTACTAGTGAAACAAGTTATTTTGGGTCCCCTATTAATCCATGGGATAAAAGTAAAGTGCCAGGAGGATCAAGTGGTGGTTCTGCTGTTGCTGTTGCATCACATATTACTCCTCTTGCTCTTGGAAGTGATACAGGAGGATCTATTCGTCAACCATCATCATTTAATGGAATTGTTGGAATGAAACCAACATATGGTAGAGTATCTCGATTTGGACTTGTAGCCTTCGCTTCTAGTTTAGATCAAATTGGACCAATGACTAGGAATGTCTTTGAAAATGCACTTCTTTTGAATGCTATTAGTAAACATGATCCAAAAGATTTAACTAGCTTTGATACCGATGAAGACTTTACAAGATTAATCGGAAAAGAAATTAAAGGAATGAAGATAGCAATTCCTAATTACTTCGTATCAAATATTGTTGATGATAAAGTTTTAAAGGTTTTTAATAATGTAGTAGATTTATTAAAGAAAAATGATTGTATTATAGATTTTGTTGATGTAAAACATATTGATAAAGCAGTAATTTTATATCAAATAATTGCTATGGGTGAAGCAAGTAGTAATTTAGCAAGATTTGATGGAATAAGATATGGACTTTCAGTTCCTGCAAATTCTTTAGAAGATTTATATAAAAAGACAAGAAGTGAAGGTATGGGACGTGAAGTAAAAAGAAGAATCATGGTAGGATCTTACTTATTAAGTGGAGAAAATGCTAAGATTTATTATAATAAAGCTCTAGAAATTAGAGATGATTTAAAGAAAAGCTTTGAAAATATCTTTAGGAAATATGATTTTGTTTTAGGACCAACCAGTAGTAGAGCAGCATATGATGTTCTAAGTATGATAGATGATCCTTTAAGAAGCTTTATGGATGATGTTTTAGTAATGCATTCGAATATGGGAGGATTTCCTGCTATAAATGTTCCGATGGGATTTATCGATAAATTACCAATTGGATTACAAATCATGGGAAATAGATATGAAGAAGCTAAAATTTATCAACTTGCATCTATAATTGAAAAACAATTAAATTTAAATTTAGGAGGATATGATGAGTAATTATAAGAAAACGATTGGTATTGAAGTCCATGTTGAATTAAAAACCAAAGAAAAATTATTTTCACCTTCTAAAAATTTATATGGAGTAATGGCCAATCAAAATGCTAATATAATTGATTTAGGATATCCTGGAGTACTTCCTACTTTAAATAAAGAAGCAATTGAACTTGCAATTCGTGCAGCAACTGTTTTAAATTGTAAAATAAGACGTGATATGCATTTTGATCGAAAAAATTATTTTTATCCTGATAATCCTAAAAATTTTCAAATAACCCAAGAGAGAACTCCTATTGGATATGATGGTTATGTTGAAATAGATGATAATGGAGTAAAGAAAAAAATTGAAATTTTAGAAATGCATATTGAAGAGGATACAGCTAAAAGTATCCATTCTAAAGAAAGAACCTTACTTGATTTTAATAGAGCAGGAGTACCACTTGTTGAAATTGTAACTAAACCATGTATGCATACATCACGTGAAGCAACTTTATATTTAGAAAAACTTCGTGAACTTCTTCTTTATGCTAATGTATCAGATTGTAAAATAGAAGAAGGTTCTATGAGATGTGATGCTAATATTTCAATTAGTAAAGATGCAACACTTGGAACCAAAATTGAAATTAAAAATATTGGATCAATTACTAATGTTGGTCTTGCAATTGATGCTGATGCTATTCGTCAAGAAGAGTTACTTAAAGATGGAATTAAATTAAAAGAAGAAACCAGAAGATATGATGCTAAACTTGATAAAACGATTCTTATGAGAGTAAAAGAGACAGGAAATGATTATAGATATTTTCCAGAACCAGATATTCCATATTTTAAATTAAGTGATGAACAAATAAAACAGGTTCAAGATGAGATTCCAACTCTTGCAAGTATTAGAAGAGAAAAGTATCAAAGATCAGGAATTAATCCTATTAATATAGAAAAAATTATAGCCAATAAAGAAATATGTGATTATTTAGAAACACTTCCTGATATTAATTTAAAAACAGCGTCTAATTTACTATTAGGAGATGTAAGTGCCTATTTAAATAAGAAAAATATTTCGATTTTTGAAACCTTTCTTACTCCTTTAAAAATGAAAGAAGTAGTTGAAAAATTAGATAAAAAAGAAATTAGTAATAAAAACTTTAAAGAAATTGTTGATGATTTATTAGGACGAGATGTAGAACTTTCTGTTCTTTTAAAAGAAAAAAATATTCAAAATGTAGTAGATGATAAACAGGTATTAGAACTTATCGAAAAAGTATTAAATGAAA
Organism: uncultured Eubacteriales bacterium; assembly: GCA_900320425.1. Lineage (GTDB taxonomy): Bacteria > Bacillota_I > Bacilli_A > RF39 > UBA660 > RUG591. Next base: position 8,344 of record ONSF01000003.1, read on the forward strand.
ATGAAAAAGTTGTTAATGATTATTTAAATGGAAATGAACGTTCTATAAAATTTTTAATGGGATCTGTTATGAAAGAAAGTCGGGGAACGGTTAATCCTTTAAAAGCTAATGAATTGCTTATTGAGGTATTAAAAAATAAAAAAAGTTAAAATGTTATTTGAAGGAGTTTGATGAAATGACTGAATTATGTTTAAATCCATTTTTTTTAAGAGTTCTTTATTTAAGTAAAATAATTTTAAATATTATGCGTTTTGTTGTTCCAATAGTTTTAATATTTAAAATTATTATCGATGTATATAAACAAGTAATTAATCCTCAAAATGAAGATGGTAGAAAGAAAATAATAAATAGGGTTATGGCATCTATTGTTATTTTTATGGTTCCAACGTTGGTATCTTTATTAACTACTTTTATCTCATTTGTGGTTTCTTATAGTCCAAACGAAAGTTTGAATGTTTGTAAAGAATTTTCTAATTTAGATTATATTAAAGAGTTAGAAAAAAATAGAACTGAGGATGAAATAAAACTATATTTAGGAGAAAATGAACAAAATTATAATTCATATGAGTTACAAGCTGAAGCAATTAGAAAGATTGTTGAAAGTAATAAAGTATCTGCCGGAGTTGGAGAGTATGCTAATAACCATAATATGATAGCTTGTGGAACTGGTTCTACTTATAATACCGGACTTTTTAATGCTGTTAGAAGTGCTGGTTATAAAACTCGTGAAGGAGTTGTAGCTGCTGCTTTATATTTATCAAGTCATATTGATAAACATATTCCATATTTTTGGTCAGGAGGTCATTTACATTCTTATAAAGATGCGGATGGTGCTTTAATAAAAGATTATGGTGAAAATTCTATTGGTGTTTCTAATAAATGGGGTTGTCCGGTTAGAATGGATTTTGGGGGAACAAATAAACAAAAAGATGGTGTTTTATATCCATTTGGATTGGATTGTAGTGGATTTGTTAACTGGGCCATTTTAAATGGAGGATATTATACTGGGGGATCTTCAGAACATATTAGTGTTGGAACTGGTTCTAGTGTTTTCTCATCAATTGGTGATATAAGAGTTCAATCAGTTAGTGCCAAAAATGCCTATGGAAAAATTAAACCTGGTGATATAGCCTTTAAAAAGGGACATGTTGGATTAGTTGTTGAGGTTAAACAGGATCATTATACAGTAGCCGAAGAAATGGGATATGATTATGGACTAGTTATTTCGGAAATTTCTTATGGAGATCGTTTTACGGATATAGTTTTAATGGATGATTTTTATAGTAGTTATAAAAGTAATACACCACTTTGGAATGGATTTAAATAAAATGGATGGAATAATACTTCTTAATAAAGAAAAAGGAATTACTAGTCGAGATTTAGTTAATAAAATATCTAAAGAATTAGGAATAAAAAAAGTAGGACATGCAGGAACACTTGATCCTTTAGCAACCGGACTTATGATAATTGGAGTTGGTAAAGGAACTAAAATATTAGATTTATTGACATTAGATACTAAAGAATATATTGCAACAGTAAAAATGGGAATCGAAACAGATACTTTAGATATAACCGGAAATATAGTAGCTAAAAATGAAAATTTTATAATTAATAGAGAAAAAATCTTAGATGCACTTGCATCTTTTACTAAAACTTATATGCAAACAGTTCCTAAATACTCGGCTGTAAAAATAAATGGAAAAAGATTATATAATTACGCAAGGGAAAATAAAGAGATAGAACTTCCTAAAAGAAAAATAACGATATATAATTTAGAATTAATAGATTTAAATTTAGATAAGAGGGAATTTACTTTTAAAACATTAGTTAGTAAAGGAACCTATATAAGAAGTTTAATTAAAGATTTAGGTGATTATTTAAATATTTTAATGACTATGAAAGATTTAATTCGAATTAAAAGTGGAAAATTTGTTTTAGACCAAGTATCTAACAATAAACTAATTTCAATTAAAGATGCTTTAGATTATAAAATTATTAAAATTTTAAATGAAGCTGAATTAAAAAAAGTAAGAAATGGAAATAATATAGAATTAAATAATGTAGACGATAATAGAGTTATTTTAGTAGATGGTGATGGGAAAGAATTAGCTATTTATGAAAAAGGTGAAAAATCAAATTATATCGCATTTAAGGTATTTTAATTTTTAAAATCTTATGTTATAATCAATTCATAAGATAGGAGGATTTATGTATACGGAGTATAATAGTCAAAATATAAATCAAAATACATTTCAAAATCATAATGATGGAGAAGATAGTGCTGCTAATAAGATTTTTGGAGTAATATGGAAAGTTTTATTGGTTGTTGTTTTATTAGTCTTGTTGTTTTTAGGATTGATACAATTTGGAGTAATCAGTTTAACATCATCAGTTTCTCCAGATGCTGTTTTGTTAAATGTAAATCAAATTGGTATAAAGAAAGGAAGAGGATATCAACTAGTATCAACCGTTTTACCAGAAAATGCTAATAATAAAAAAGTTGTATTTGAAAGTAGTGATCCAAGTATTGCATCGGTAAACGAAGTAACAGGTTATATTAAAGGATTAAAAGTTGGAACAGCTATTATTAGTGTAAAAACATTAATTAATGAAAAAGTTAGTGAATGTGTTGTTACGGTTGAAGATGATGGGGTTGTTGTTCAATCTATTCACCTAAATCAAAAAAATATTAATCTTGCTGTTGGATATACTCAAAGTTTAAGTTATAAAATAAGTCCAATTAATGCTACTGAGTTAACTACAAGATTTTATAGTAGTGATTCAAGTGTAGCAACTGTAGATTCAAGAGGAGTTGTAAGAGGAATTAAAGAAGGAAATGCCATCATTACGGTTTCTACAAATAATAATTCTATTACAGATACAGCTTATGTAACAGTTTACAAAAAAGGAACTCCAACAATTGTAAATCAAGGTGAGACTATTGTTACTAATAATTATCCTAAAACAATAGCTTTATCTTCGAAATCCTTAAATTTGAATTTAGGTACTAATAGTCAATTAAGAGCAACTATTACTCCTAACAATGCAGTAGGAACTTTATCATGGTCAAGTAGTAATACCAGTGTTGCAACGGTAAATGAAAATGGTTTAGTAACTTCTGTTGGAGTTGGAAGTGCAGATATAGTTGTAAAAACGGTAAATGGAATAACTGCAAGTTGTAAAGTTACAGTAGGTAATTATTCTTTAAAAGTAAGAAGTATAAGTATTACTACTAAATATTCTTATATGAATGTTGGGGCATCTCAAAATTTATATGTTGTTTTTGAACCAAGTAATGCATCAGATAGAACTATTTCATGGTCAAGTAGCAATTCTTCCGTAGTATCAGTTGATGCTAGTGGAAAAATTACGGCTTTAAATCCTGGTAGTGCAATTATTACAGCAAAATCTCGTGACGGAGGATATACATCTTCAGCAACTATTGAAGTAGGTGGAAATACTAATATTATTGATGTAAGTAGTATAGGATTTAATAAGAGTATCTATGAGGTTGGAATTAATTCAACTGCTCAATCTATTATTAATTATAATCCATCAAATGCTACATATAAAGCTGTAACTTTTGTAAGTAGTAATCCAAGTGTTGCAACAGTAGATGAAAATGGATTAATTAAAGGAATTAGTGCTGGAAATACTGTAATAACAGCTACAACAAAACATGGTAATGCAAAGGCAACGGTTAATGTAAGAGTAAAAAATATTCCAGCAAGTAGTGTATCTTTGAATCAAACTGAAGTATCTTTAAATAAAAATGGTATTTTTACTTTATCTGCTCAAGTAAATCCAAATAATGCAAGTGATAAGACGGTAAATTATTCTAGTAATAATAATAATGTCGCTGTTGTTGATAAATATGGAACAATAACAGCTAAAGAAAGTGGAACAGCTATTATTACTGTAACTCCAAATGGAGGAGGAGCTTCTTCAACTTGTATTGTAAGAGTAAGTTAAAAAATAAGTATTGCTGACTTTACAGTTGGCAATTTTTTTATTAATAATTTAAATTTTTGATAGAAATTAAATAATATAGAAACTGTAGTAATTAATGTAATGGAAGATAACTAAAATATTTATTAACAGCAACAAAACATTTACACTTAGTTCATAATATTAAAAACATCTAAATGAAATATTTTCGTTTAGATGTTTTATATTTCTCTATATTTTTCTTTGTTTTTATAGGGGTTTTTAGGATCAATTTTATCTGTAAATAAGATTCCTTCTAAATGATCTAGTTCGTGTTGAAATGCAATAGCAAGTTCTTCTCTAGCACGAATTCTTATTTTATTACCATCTTCATCATATCCTTCAATGGTTACTCTTGCAAATCTTGGAACAATTCCATCTACTTCTCGATTAACTGATAAACAGCCTTCTCCTTCACCAACATAAATCATTTCTTCAGAATTACTTACTAGTTTAGGATTAAATACAACATAATTATCAAATTTTCCTTCATCATATTCATGTACTATAACGATATATCTTTCTTTAATTCCAAGTTGAACTGGAGTAAGTCCCATACCAGGTCTTAAATCATATTTTTCAGCCATTTCTGGAATTTGACTATTAGTTAAAAATTCTATAATATCTTTTACCGTATTTTTTTGATCATTTGTTAATGGAAATGTTACTTCATGACTTTTTTCATGTAAACATTTTTCTTTTTCATCCAAAATATCTTTCATCAACAACATATACTATCGCCTCATGTGGGTATTATACCACAACATAAGAAAAAAAGGAAGATTTTTATCTTCCCCATCTAGTACCAATTATGATTACTAGTAAAATAAATAATACGATAATAATAGCATAATTTGAATTATTGTTCCAAGTAGGATAAATCCAACCTACATTGTTATTTGGACAACAAGAATTTCCGTATCCATAGTTATAACCATTATAATACATAATAACCTCCTAATCTAATAATAGTTTATGGAAAAATCGGAAAAAGGTTATTATGTATGACTAATTATTTTGATTAATTAATATTTTGGAAAGTTCTTTTCTTTTTTATAAAAATATATTATAATAAAAATATAAATAGAAAATAGGTGAAATATGAATAAAAAAGGTTTTGTAATGGCAGAAACATTAGTTGTTATTTTATTTGTTTTAATAATATTTACAATACTTTATAATAGTGTTATTCCTTTATTAGGAAGATATGAAGAATTATCTTATTATGATGATTTAGATACTACTTACGATTTATTTTATATTAGAACTTTAATTGAAAATGATGATAATTATGGAAATATAGTAAGTAAAAACTATACATCAATTGGATGTGCTAATGGAACTATAGCTAACTTTGTTGATTGTAATAATTTATTTTCGGCACTAGATATTGAATATAGTAATAATATTGATATAAAAGATCAGGTTGTTTTTCTTAAAAAAAGTGCCATAAATGATTTAAAAAATGATAATTCAATTTCTTTAAAAATTAAAGATTATGTATCATATGTTGATTTACCAGAAAATTCATTAATTTTGCAAAATGATGAATATGTTTCTTATATAGAGATGAAATTAAATTAATCAAGATTTCTAATTTATATTGAAAATAATAAAAAAATATTTTATAATAATAACGAAAATAGGGGAATATAGGTAAGGTGTGATATGAATAAAAAAGGTCAAGCATTAATAGAGTTTGTACTCGTATTACCAATTATTATCTTTATGTTACTATTAATTGTTGATTTAGGAAGATTGATGATAATGAAAAATCATTTAGAAACCGTTCTTTTTGAAGTTAACAGTGACACTTTAGTAATTGATGATAAAGAGTATAAAATTGAAATACAAAAAAAAGATAATTATATAGAACTTAAAAGTTGTATCGAGGTAGTAACTCCAGGACTTAAGAAAATATTAGGAGATCCAGCTTGTGTTACAACTTCAAAAAGAATAAATTAGGAGGATTGTATGAAAAAAACTAGAAAAATTAATAAAGAAGAAAGAGAAATTTTAATGAATATGCAACTTCGTAGTAAGTTTTCTCTTTTAGTATTATTTTATATATTTGGACTTATTTTACCACTTTTAACTTGTATGGTAATTACAGGTAATTTTAAATATATTTATTTTTTAATTATTCTTGGATTTTTATTATTTGTAATTATGTATTTAATACCTAAATTAGAAAAAAACAATTATTTAAGTGATGATATTAAATGTTTTACAAGTGAAGTTGTTTCATCAAATGTAAGTGATATATATTATTATACTTGTGAAGTAAATGGTTTGGATTCAGTTTTTATAGATTATAAATATCCCGTTAATACTAAGCTTAAAAAAGGAACTGAAGTTATCGTTGTAATGGTTCAGGGAAAAGAAAAGTTTAAAGATTATATTATTCTTGATAAAGAAACCAAAAAGGTATTAAGTGATTATCGAACAAGATTTGATTTAATTGATTGCTGAGGGAAATATGGAAAAAGGAAAAGTAATAACTATTACTTCAAGAAAAGGTGGAGTAGGAAAAACAACTACTCTTTTAAACCTTGCTGGAGTTTATAGTAATTTAGAAAAAAAAGTTTTGTTACTTGATTTAGATTTATATTCTAGTAGTATTGCAATAAGTCTTAATTTAAAAAGTGATAAAACAATATATAATATGGTACTGGATATTACAAATAATAAATTTCAAGATGTTAATGATTATCTAACTAAATATAATGATTATATTTATGTTTTACCAAGTGTAAATGATCCACGACTTGCAAGTCATATTAAAGTTAAATATATAGAACAAATTATTAATATGGTAAAACATCAATTTGATATTGTTTTAATTGATACAAGTCATATTTTAAGTGATTTAAATATTATTATTTATGATAATACGGATACTTTATTAAATATTATGTCTAATGATCCAGTTGATTTAGTAAATACGAAAAATTTTGTTAATATTGTTAAAGATATTAATTTTAAAAATTTAAAAATAATGTTAAATGAAGGAAATTCACAGGAAGAAAAATATTTTTCTATGTATGATATTAGAACTTTTTTAGAATATAATGTTTCTTATCACTTAGGAAGTGAATTTTATATAAAAGCGATAGATAAATATGTAATAGATGGAAAAATATTAACTTTAAATAATGTTTATCCAAAAAATAAAAAGGAATATAAAAAGTTAGAGGGAATTGGACTTGATTTATTAAAAGAAGAATAGGAGGGACTTATGGAACATAAGAGTTTTGGAAGTGTATTTAAATTAACTGAAGAAAAAAAAGAAACTCCCATTGTAAATGATTATGATATTTTCCAAGATAAAGAACTACTTGATTCTATTCGTAGTAGAATTATTTCTAATATTATTGATGATAATATTCCTAAAAATATGAATTTAAATGATTTTATAAATTTAGAGATTGATAAGAATTTAAATGGAATAACTTTATCAACGGAAAAAAGAAATCATATTTTTAATCTAATTGATAATGAAATCAATGGTTTGGGTCCTGTAACTGAGCTACTTAAAGATAATAGTGTTACGGAAATCATGGTTAATGGTCCCAATGACGTTTATGTTGAAATCGATGGAAAGTTAGTAAGGGATGAAAGTGTATCTTTTATAAATGATGCACATATTTTAAGAACTATTCAAAAAATTGTTCAACCTTTAGGAAGAACGATTGATTCTAGTCGACCTATGGTAGATGCAAGACTTAAAGATGGTTCTAGAATTAATGCAATTATTCCACCATTATCTTTAAATGGACCGGTTTTAACAATTCGTAAATTTAAAAAAGATTTAAATAATATTGAAGATTTACTAAGAAATGGAACAATGACAAGGGATATGGCCGTATTCTTAGAAGCTTGTGTAAAATCTAAGTTAAATATTTTAGTATGTGGTGGAACCGGATCTGGAAAAACCACGGTTTTAAATATTTTATCAAGTTTTATTGGAAATGATGAAAGAATTATTACTATTGAAGATGCTGCTGAATTAAAACTTCAACAATCTCATGTAATTTCTCTTGAAACAAGAGTTGATAATTATGAAAGTAAAAGTGAAGTAACAATTCGTGATTTAGTTAGAAATTCTCTTCGTATGAGACCAGATAGAATCATTGTAGGAGAGGTTCGTGGAAGTGAAGCCTTTGATATGTTACAAGCTATGAATACAGGACATGAAGGAAGTTTAACAACCCTTCATGCTAATAGTCCAATTGATGCTTTAAATAGACTTGAAACAATGGTTTTAATGGGGGGAATTGAAATACCTGTTTCAGCAATAAGAGATTATATTGAAAATGCAATTGATATTGTTGTACAAGTTGCAAGACTAAGTGATGGAAGACGAAAAGTAGTAGATATATCAGAAGTAGATGGATTTAAGGGTGAGGATATAAATTTACAACCAATATTTAAATTTAATCAGACTGGACTTACTAAAGAAATGGATGTAGATGGAGAGTTTAAATTAATTACTAAAAAAATTAAGATGATTGATAGAATAAAAAATAAAGGATTCAAACTAGATTTTCTAGGGTGCAAGGATGAATAGTAATTTAGTTACAATTTTTATTTTAGAACTTATTTTATTATATTTAATTGCATTGGTATTTTATTATTTATTTTTATTAATTAGAAAGATTAAAATAGAAGACAGATTTTTAAGATATACAATTTATAAAAAAGAAGAAAATAGTAAAATATTTGATCTTTTATTTGAACTTGGAAATAATTTTATTAAAAGTTTTTCGAAATTCTTATATAAATTTAGTTTTCTAGATAAATACTCTTTAAAATACCAAAAATATATAAAAAAAGAAGATAGAGAAAAAATAAATCGAATGGATTATGTAAGTAAAAAAATTATAATTAGTTTTATTTTCTTAATTATAGTTTTACTATATGATTTATTTAAATATCAAAAAATATCTATATTTCAAATCTTAATATCGATGTTATTTGGATTTTATGTTTTAGATTTATTCTTATTATCAACAAGTAAAGTTATTGAAAGAAAAAAGAAAAATGATATTTTAAGAGCTATTACTATTATGAATAATTCTTTTAAAAGTGGACATAGTATTATGCAATCTATGAAACTTGTAAGTGATGAATTAGATTCTGAAATAGGACTTGAATTTAAAAAAATGTATGTAGATCTTACATATGGACTAAGTTTGGATGTTGTTTTTAAACGATTTGAATCAAGGGTTAACATGGATGAAGTAAAATATATAACAACATCTCTTCAAATTTTAAATGATACAGGTGGAGATATTGTTAAAGTATTTGAAAGTGTTGAAAAAACTTTCTTTAATAATAAAAAGTTAGAAGACGAATTAAAAAATTTAACAGCAGCTAGTAAGATGTTGTATAGAATTTTACTTTTTATTCCTATTTTCTTTGTTTTAGTAATTTATCTTTTAGATAATACTTATTTTAGTTCTTTATTTACAAATCCTATTGGATATATGATAATTTTCATAAGTTTACTTTTATATATCACTTATATTTTTGCAATAAAGAAAGTAATGGAAGTGGGGAATAGGGTATGATAAATAAAATTGCAAGATTATTTTATCGAGAACAAACTCTAAAAAAATTAGAGAAAAAAATAACTTTACTAGGAATTAATTCCAAATATAATGCTATAACATTTATGAATATTCGAATATTTTCAAGTATTTTACTTTTCTTTATAATTTTGTTTCTTTTTGATTTTAGTTATATTTTATCACCCATAATTACTTATTTATATTATTTATTTCTTCCAAATTTATTCTTTGATGAGAAAATTAAGAAAAGAAGAAAAAAATTAGATTCTGAAGGGTTATATTTTTTTGAAATTTTAGCTTTATCTTTAGAATCAGGAAATACTTTAATACATGCAATTAAAGTTACTAGTGAGAGTATTGATTCTGATTTATCACTTGAGTTTCGAGAGGTAATTCGAGAAATTAATTTTGGAAAAAGTTTAGAAGAAGCTCTTGATTCATTGAAACTAAGAATTCCAAGTGATACAATTAATAATATTATTTTAAATATAAAAGAATCAAGTTTATTTGGAAATAACATTATAGATACTTTATATAATCAAATAGACTATATTAGAGAAAGAATTATGTTAGAAACGAGAGCTAGTATTTCGAAGCTACCTTTAAAAATAAGTGTTATTTCAGTTGTGTTTTTTATTCCCCTTTTATTATTAATTATTTTAGGACCAGTTTTAGTTCGTTTCTTATTTAGATAAAATTTGACAAATAATGAATTTTGTAGTATAATGTGCCTGAATTTAAAGGGGGATTATATGAAAAAAGGAAGTTTAATTTTTATTGTAGTTTTTTTATTGATGATTTGTTCCATTATGGATGTTAAGGCTAAAAGTATAACCGGAATTGTTTCAAGTAAAAATGCGTACGTTCAAAAAAGCAGTATAAAAAATTCTAAAACTATTTATATATTAAAACAAGGAACAAGTGTAAATATTGTTGGAATAAAAAATGGTTATTATATTGTTGCTGCTTCAAATAATTATGGATATGTAAAAAAAAGTAGTATTTCTTTAAATTATATTTTAGTAGATATTAGTGATCAAAAGTTATATGTTTATAAAAATGGTTTAAAGAAATGGAATACTAATGTTGTTACAGGAAAAAAAGGAGTAAGTGATACACCATGTGGACATTATGTATTGCAAAGAAGAAATTTTAAACGTAAAACTCATTTGATGGGAAATGCTTATGTTGAATATTGGATGCCATTTATAACTAGTCGTGGAATTGGATTTCATGATGCATCATGGAGAAGTTCTTCAAGTTTTAATTCTAAAACATATTTAACTAATGGAAGTCATGGTTGTGTTAATATGAAAAAAGGGGATGCTAAAAAACTATTTGAAAATGCACCATCAAGAATTGATGTTTTAATTAGAAAATAAAATTGATTTAGAATGTAAAATTGTCAAGTAAACTTAAAAAGTTGTTGAAATTACAACTTTTTTTTTATATAATATAACTCGTTAGGAGGATTATATGAAATATGTATATTTATTTACAGAAGGAAACGCTAATATGCGTGAACTTTTGGGAGGTAAGGGAGCAAACCTTGCTGAGATGACCAATATTGGGTTACCTGTTCCTCAAGGATTTACTATTACAACGGAAGCTTGTACAAAATATTATGAGGACGGACGTGAAATTAATTCTGAAATCCAAGGACAAATTAATGAATATATTGAAAAAATGGAAAGTATTACAGGAAAGAAATTTGGAGATAAAGAAAATCCATTACTTGTTTCTGTAAGAAGTGGTGCAAGAGCATCTATGCCAGGTATGATGGATACAATTCTTAATTTAGGATTAAATGAAGAAGTAGTAGAAGTTTTAGCAGAAAAATCTAATAATCCAAGATGGGCTTGGGATTGTTATAGAAGATTTATTCAAATGTATTCTGATGTTGTTATGGAAGTTGGAAAGAAATACTTTGAA
>ONSF01000014.1 GCA_900320425.1 uncultured Eubacteriales bacterium
AGTATAAATGAAGAAATAAAAGTAGTAGAAAAATATCAAGGAAAGTTATTAGAAAGTAGTAAAACATTGTTAGAATTCTTAGAATTATCTGATAAATTAGAAAGAAAACTTTATAAATTATATTATTATGCTCATTTAAATTTTGATGTTGATACAACAAATGCTAAGAGTTTAGAGAAAGTTGAAATTATTTCTCAACTTCTAACTAAATTTGGAGAAATTATGTCGTTTGTTGATCCGGAATTATTAAAAGGAGATTATAATCTAGTCTTAAAGTATATTAAAGAAAATAAAGATTTAGAAAAATACTCTTATAATTTAGAAAAATTATATCATTATAAAGAACATACTTTAAGTAGTGAAGAAGAAAAAATTCTTTCTACTCTTTCTGTATCTATGGGAGCAGCTAGTAGTATTTATGAAACTTTGACTGACTCAGATTTAACATTTGGAACTATAACGGTCGATGGAGAAAAACATGAATTTACAGAAAGTAATTATTCAAGTTTTATTGAGTCACCAAATAGAAAGGTTAGAAAAAAAGCATTTGAATTATTATTTAATACCTATTCTAAATTTTCACATACGTTTTCAGATACTTTTCGATATAATGTTGAAACAAATAGTAAACTTGCTAGATTAAAACATTATAATTCTAGTTGTGAAGCTAGTTTATATCATGATAATATTAAAGTAGAAGTATATAATAATTTAATTGAAACAGTTCGAAGTCATTTAGATGTTTTATATGATTATTATAATTTAAAAAAAGAAGTATTAGGACTTAAAGAACTACATTTATATGATATTTATGCTAATATGGTAAATGATGTAGATAGAAGATATACATTTCAAGAGGCAAAAGATACAGTTTTAGAAGGATTAAAAATCTTAGGAAACGATTATCAAGAAAAATTAAAGAAAGCTTTCTCAAATCGTTTTATCGATATTTATAACAATAAAGGAAAACGTGGTGGAGCATATTCGAGTGGTTTTTATGATACTTATCCATATATTCTTTTAAATTTTGAAGGAAAATATAATGATGTAACAACTCTTGCTCATGAACTTGGACATTCTATGCATACAATGTACTCTTGTGAAAATAATCCTTATAATACCTCAAGTTATCAAATTTTTGTTGCAGAGGTAGCATCAACAGTAAATGAATTATTATTAATTAAATATTTAATAAAAAAAACGGAAAAAAGAGAGGAAAAATTATTTTTATTAAATAAATTATTGGAGTTATTTAAAGGAACAATTTTTCGTCAGACTATGTTTGCAGAATTTGAAAAGAAAATGTATGATAGTCATGAAAAAGGAATTGTTTTAACAAGTGAGTATCTAAATTGCGAATATTATAGCCTTGTAAAAGATTACTTTGGTCAGGGTGTTGTATGTGATGAGTTAATTCAAAATGAATGGATGAGAATTCCTCATTTTTACTACAATTTTTATGTATATAAATATGCCATTGGACTTTCTTCTGCTTGTAAGATAGTTCATGATATTGAAACTCTTGGAGATGTTGGAGTAAAACGTTTTTTAGACTTTTTAAAAACAGGAGGTTCTATGGATCCTAAAGATGAATTAATGGTATGTGGTGTAGATATTGAAAAACAAGATTTTATTATTGATGCTATCAATTTCTTTAAGGAAACTATAGAAGAATTTAAAAAAATTTATAGGAAGTAGGAATGTTTATGAATAAACGAGATTATTATGAAGTATTAGGGGTATCTAAAAGTGCAACAGACTCAGAAATTAAAAGTGCTTTTAGGCGTCTTGCTAAACAGTATCACCCTGATATTAATAAAGAAGCTGGAGCAGAAGAGAAATTTAAAGAGATTCAAGAAGCTTATGCCGTTTTATCAGATCCAAATAAAAGAAAACAATATGATCAATTTGGTCATGCAGCTTTTGATGGAAATGGAGCAGGAGGAGGATTTTCAGGATTTGATTTTTCGGGATTTGATGTGGATTTAGATGATATCTTAGGTTCTATGTTTGGAACTGGTTTTGGTTTTTCAGGTGGAAGAAGTGGGAGAAGAAATTCTCGAGTTCGTGGAGATGATGTATTATATCATACAACCTTAACTTTCGAAGAAGCAGTCTTTGGATGTGAAAAAGATATAAGAATCGATACCAATGTAAAGTGTCCTGATTGTGATGGCAAAGGAGGACATGATGAGTCAACTTGTGATGTATGTCATGGAAGTGGAACAATTACTTCAGAACAAAGGACAATTTTAGGTTCATTTGTATCTAAAACTACTTGTTCTAATTGTTCGGGAACTGGAAAAACTTTTAAAAGAAAATGTTCAACTTGTTCAGGACGTGGGAATATTCGAAAAAATCGTACTATTACTGTAAAAGTACCATCTGGAATAGATAATGGAAATCGTCTTCGTGTTGCAGGATGTGGAGAAGTAGGAAAAAACGGAGGAGAAGCCGGAGATTTGTATCTTGAATTTCAAGTTAAAGACCATGAATTCTTTAATCGAGAAGGAGATGATATCTATTTAACTGTTCCTATAACGATAACTGATGCCGTTCTTGGTTGTAAAAAAGATATTAGGACTCTTGATTCTGTTGTAACTTTAAATATTAAAGGTGGAACAAACACTGGAGATAAACAGCGAATTAAAGGAAAAGGAATTAAAAATAGTAGCACAGGACATGTTGGAGATATGTACTTATTATTTGATGTTGTTCTTCCGGATAAATTAAGTCGTGAACAAAAAGGCTTATTTGAAAAACTTGCTAATACTAATTTAGAAAATAGTACTTATACAAAATTTCAAAAATTTGTAAATAAAAAATAAGAGTGTCACTTTGATATGACGCTCTTTTCTATATAAAAAAATATAAAAAAATTTGAACAAGAAGTTCAAGTAACATACAAATGGTACGATGGGATAGTATATCCGAAACTTAAGGAATAGCCCATAAACAACTAATTACTAAAATAATAATACCATAATTTTAGCAATTTGAAACAAAAAATTTGCAAAAAACACAAAAATAATATATAA
>ONSF01000007.1 GCA_900320425.1 uncultured Eubacteriales bacterium
AATGATTTTAGAAAAGTGCTACGCAAATTAGATGGCGATTTATTTACAGATATGAATAGTAGAGATTTGAAAGATTTTCTTGATGAATTTTATGATAAAATGTGCTTATTTACGCACAGTACTATAATAGTCAATGCTATGATAGAAATAGAAAAAGATGATGATTTAGATATATATGTTGTTGCGTTAAAACAAAATGCATATTTTGTAGAAATGATATTATATTTATGTTTAAAATATTTATGTGAATTTAAAAAAGATCCAATTGATATTACTTATCTATTATTAGGTTGGTATGTTTTAATTAGCGATGTTCCAAAAGAAAAAATTGCACCAGAAAAGATGGAAAAATTAAATAAATTATTATATGCTGATTTTAATAAAGAATATTTAGAGAAGAATAAAGAAAATGTAGATTTCTTAACTGAAGAAGCGAAGAAGTTACAGGAAGATATACAGAGAAATCCCACAGGGTTTATTGAATTATTAACAATGTTAGTTAAGTAATTTTAGGTACAATTTAGGTACAAAAATACTAAAAAACCACGGTAAATGACGGTTTATGCCAATATGAAAAGGCCCATATTTAAAGGGTTTAACGCAATTAGGTCTTTTCTAACTGAAGAGAGCAGGCCCCCCTGAAGAGAGCGAAAGTTCTCACTTTTTTTACTAAAATGAGCAATATTAAGTTCTTGAGAAGTTTTGAAGTTTGTAAAAAGTGCCTTTACATACGAATTTTATACGATATTTTGTTTCTAATTTTTTAATGTACAAAGATAAATATTTATGCTATACTTTAAATATGGAGGATAGAAAATGAAAAATTTAAAATGTTCGTCATGTGGAGCTAAGCTACAAGTAGAGGAAAATAATGAATATGCTGTTTGTGATCATTGTGGATCTAAGTACAAATTAAATGAAGATTTAAATGTAAACATAAAATTAGATGATAATGTAAAAGAAGTATTAAATAACGGATTAGGAACATTTAATAACATATCAAAAATAGCATTAATACCTATTATTATAATTGTAATTATAGTACTATTATTATTTGTTTTTGGAGTTACAAATATAAACAAAAATGGAAAAATAAGTGAAAAAACTCAGCAACAAATTGAAGATAAAACTAAAGAACAAGAAGAAATAATTAAGTCTCAACAAGAAGAAAGTAAAAAAACTTTATTTAATTTTCAATTTACTAATGATAATGGAACTAAATCGGCATTTTTCTTAGAAAGTACACTAGATGAAATAATACAAAGTAATAAAACTTACGATAAAAAGGTTATTTTAGTATTTGATGGATTAGAAACCGTTGATGAATCAAAAATAATTGAAATAAAACATTCTTTAAATGGAAATTATGAAGTATCATTTAATTATGATAGTGATGGGTATATTAATAAAATAATAGTAGATAAAATTAATTAATGTATATTAATTTAAGAACTAAAATGATGAATGTTGTTTAATTTACAATTGATAAGAAATAAAATTATTATAACGTTTTTTATATCGATATATAAGTTAAAAATTGTAAGTAAAGAAAAAAACTAGGTACAAAATAACGTCTAGAAGGATGATAGTTTGTACCTAGTTTAACTATAAATAAAAAATATTAAGAGTAAATTTAGTATATGATCAAGATTAAATAAAGTCTTTATTAATACGTCTTGGGGTAAAGTTAATTTGTATGGTTTAATTTAAATTAGAGTATTCATCTCATCTTCTAATCCACTAGAAAACACATCACTTAAATAGAAGACATTTCTGTTAATAGTAGAATTATTTGATGAATATTTATTTCAATAGTTACTTTAAGAGGTTTACTAACCTTAATATGAGCAACAATATCTTTTTCACTATTCTTTAAATTAATAGTTAACTTATTTATACTTTTAGATACAATATAACTAAGACGTCATAGTTATAGAATTTACACTTGATAGAAAAAAAGTATCATAAGAAAAATTCAATGCTAAAACACTAATTTCTTAAATTAATAGAATTTTAAAAGCAAAATATGTTTTTTTAAAAAGTAATATATAAAACATCTAAGAATAATCTTGAATAAAAAAAACAAAAACTAAAAGTAATATTGCAAATTTTATAAATATAATTTAAAATATTTAAAGAGATGGAGGTATTTATGTATAAAAATATTTTATTGAAATTAAGTGGAGAATCACTTATGAGTGATAACGAAAATATCAATAAGGAAAAAACAAAAGAAATTGCAGAACTTATAAAACGTGTACATGATATGGGAATTAATGTAGGAATAGTTGTTGGTGGAGGAAATTTCTTTAGAGGACGCAGTCACACTGATATGGAAGCAATTAATGCTGACTCAATGGGTATGCTTGGAACAACTATGAATGCACTTGCATTAAGGGACGCGTTTACTAAAGCTGATATTCCAAATATTATATTTTCACCATTTGATTTTCATGAGTTAATTGAATATCATAGTGAAGAAGAATTAAAGAAATCTTATAAATCTGGAACAGTTATTGTTTTTAGTGGTGGAACTGGTCATATAGGTTGTTCAACAGATACAGCAGCCTCAATGAAAGCAATCATGATAGGTGCTGATGTAATAATTAAACTTACAAATGTTGATGGAGTATATGATAAAGATCCTAATAAATATAGTGATGCTTTAATGTATACTAAATTAAGTCATGATGAAGTTCTTGCTAATCCAGAAATTAAAGTAATGGACCTTAAATGTATAGAAGATTGTAAAGAATATAATAAAGATATTTTAGTAATTAATTTTAATGATAAAGAAAACTTAATTAAAGTACTTAATGGTGAATCTTTAGGAACAGTGATAACTAGTCGTGAATAATAACGATAAAAAAGTAAAAGAATATAAAAAAAGACAATTATTAAAATATGCTATTATTATTCTAAGCTTTATGGTAATTGTATTAGAGTCACTTGCTCTATTTAAAGTAATTTCTTATCTATGGGGACTTATTCCTTTTCTAGGAAACTGTATTGTTAAATATTTTTATGATAGTAAAAAATAAAACTAGTCTTTTTTTTAAGTGTCCGAAAGAGGGTTCACTTTAAAAGACTAGTTTTTTTTAAAATAGAAATCTTGATACTAAAAAGCCTAAACCTATAAGTTCAAGAAATAAGATAAAACAATTTACTCTTGTAAAGGCTATTAAAACAATAAAAAGTTGATAAAGACAGATGATTAAAAGAATACTTGTTATAATATTATAGAAAATACTAGATTTACGTCTAGCACGACATACATTGCAATAACAAAGTATTCCGTGATTTCTTTTTTTAAACATAGAACGTCACCACTATAGTTTATGAAATAAAAAAAAATTGTATAGTATTTTTTCCTAATTTGGTATATAATGGAATTGTGATAGATATGAAAAGAAGAAAAGTTAAAATGAAAAATATGGGGTTCGCGGCTGTTGTAATATTAGTACTTGTAATGGTATTTATCTTTTGTTTTGTAAAAGATAGAAGTTTAAAACAAAATGGTAAAACTACTCGTCAAGATGTTGAAGAGATAAGCGATTTTGAAAATGTAAGTTATAATCATGCTAAAGAATATGCTAAGGAAAAAAAATTAGAATTTAATGCTACATATGATTATAGTGATACTATAACTCGGGATAAGATAATTAGTGGAAGTATTGATGATAATAAACTAAATGTTGTAGTATCTCTTGGAAGTATTCCTGTTGATACATTTAAAGAAAAGAAAGTTAACGAATTAGGAAGAGTTCCTATTATGATGTATCACGGAATTATAAATACAACAGAGAATAAATATACAGGTGGTAATGTAGATAAAGATGGATATAATAGAACTAGTGGAGCTTTTCTTAAAGATTTAGAGTTATATTATGAAAAAGGATATCGAATGATAAGACTTGCTGATTATGTAAATGGTATTATTGATGTAGAACTTGGGTATAGTCCTATAATTTTAACTTTCGATGATGGAAATGCTAATAACTTTAAAGTAATAAAGAAAAATGAAGATGGTAGTTTAGAATTTGATCCTAATTCAGCAATTGGAGTTTTAGAAACTATTAAGAAAAAACATCCTGATATGAATGTTACAGCAACTTTTTTCTTAAATGGAGGACTTTGTAATCAGCCTGAATATAATGAAGATATTGTTAAATGGCTTGTAGAACATGGATATGATGTTGGAAATCATACTATATCTCATGTTGATTTTACTAAAATTGGAAATGATAAAACAAGAGAGGAAGTTGGAAAATTATATCAAAAGTTAGATTCCATTATTCCTGATAAATATGTTCATATTATAGCCCTTCCTTTTGGTTCACCATATAAAAGAAGTCATACAAATTATCAATTTATCGTAGAAGGAGAATGGGAAGGATATAAATATCATACCGATGCAGCACTTCGTGTTGGATGGGAACCAGAAGTTAGTCCTTTTGATAAAAACTTTGATACATCTTTCTTAAAAAGAGTTAGAGCCTATGATAATAATGGTAATGAATTTGATATTACTATGACTTTTAAACTTCTTGAAAAAAATAGATATATATCTGATGGAGAAAAGAATTTTATAACAATACCAAGCAGTATTAAAGATAAATTAAATGAAACCAATTTAAAAGTTATTACTTATGAGGAGGGTTAGGATGAAAATACTTGTAACTGGTGGATGTGGATATATTGGATCACACACAGTAGTTGATTTATTAAATGAAAATTATGATGTAGTAATTATAGATAATTTAAGTAATTCTAAAAAAGATGTAATAGAAAAAATAAAAAAAATAACAGGAAAAAATGTTACTTTTTATGAATTTGATATGTGTTCTAAGGAAAAATTAAGAGAAGTTTTTGAAAAAGAAAATATTTCTTCGGTAATTCATTTTGCTGGACTTAAGGCAGTTGGCGAAAGTGTTGAAAAACCACTTATGTATTATGAAAATAATTTAATCTCAACCTTAAATTTACTAGAATTAATGAAAGAGTATAATGTTAAAAAGATAGTATTTTCATCAAGTGCAACTGTTTATGGTAATCCAAAATCTTTACCAATTAAAGAAGATTTTCCATTAAGTACTACTAATCCTTATGGAACAACCAAGTTAATGATAGAAAGAATTTTAAAAGATTTATATCAAGCTAATAACTCATTTGATATAACCATTCTAAGGTATTTTAATCCAATTGGTGCTCATTTTTCAGGACTTCTTGGAGAAGATCCAAATGGAATTCCTAATAATTTAATGCCATATATCATGAAAGTTGCGGTAGGGAAACTTCCCATCTTAAGTGTATTTGGAAATGATTATAATACAATAGATGGAACAGGAGTTAGGGATTATGTTCATGTTTGTGATTTATCTTATGGACATGTTCTTGCATTAAAAAATCCTAAACCAGGTTTAAAAATTTACAATTTAGGAACAGGACGTGGAACTAGTGTTTTAGAGTTAATTAATACTTTTGAAAAAGTAAATGGTGTTACTATTAATAAAAAGATTGTAGGAAGAAGGGAAGGAGATATTGATGCTTGTTATGCATCAATTGATAAAGCAAAAGAAGAACTTGGATTTGAACCAAGATATAATATAGAAGATATGTGCAAGGATAGTTATAACTTTGTTAAAAAATCTAATTAATAAAGAAAGTAGGAGAATTACTATTTTCTTTTTTTATACTATTAGTATTTATATCAATTTCTTTATCCTTCGGAGTATCTTCTTCATTAAAAGCAGACATTAATTTTCCAAAACTTTTTAAATTACCAAAAATGGGTTTAATTTGATAGTAAACCGGAATTGCTTGATTAATTACATTTAAAGTTTTTTGAGTATTATTTAAAACCGTTCCCCATTTAATTGCTGATAATCCTTTAAATAATCCACGTGGTCTAATAGGAGTTTGAAAATTTCTTCCTAAAGCATTCATATTCATATAATTCATGGCATTTGGATTATAATAAAAATAAGGATTGTTGTACATAGATTTCACCTCATAATAATATATGTTTTTAAGTATTATTTGTTCATTGAAAAAGACATCAAAGATGTCTAATAACTTACTAATCTAAATAACTGGATACTTGGATGATTAAAATAACGTACATTGCATTCATTACCTAATCCATTTGATACATATAGTTTAGTATTGTTAATTATTTCATAATCTTTATTGTGTTTATGATTATCAAGAAGAGGAATTCCAAATACTCTAATTTCACCACCAATAGTATCTCCAGCAAATGCAACTCTACAATTTACATGCTCTATTATATCTTCAATTTTATCTGGGTTATGCATAATACAAATAGAAAATACGGAACTATCTAGATTATCAAATTTTAAATCATTCGTATTAAAACCTATAAAATCTATTGGAGTAGCATCTTTATAAAAAAATGATTCTTTTTTATTATTTAAAACTTTAAAATTTGAGTTTTCCATAATAACATAGAAACTGTCATCATCATTTTCTCCAATTACAGCAAATTTCTCTTTTGTTGCTTTTAACTCTTTAAAGAAATTTTCTAATATTTCAATATCTTTCTTTGATAATTCAATATCTTTTCTTTTTAAATCTCCAGTAAAAATAAGAATATCAGGATTTATTTCGTTTACTTGTTTTTTTATTCGATTTAAATCATTTTTTGTTAAACTATTATAGAGTAGATCACTAATTTGAACCACTTTTAATCCATGAATTGATTTTGGAATTTCAGAATTTTCAATTCTTGCTTCTTTAACAACCACAATTTTGGCTCCAACATACATTCCAAGACAAAGAATTAGCAAAATAATAGCTAAAATACTACTTAATATTTTGGCTGTTTTTTTTAATCTTTTTTGATTTTCTTCTCGAATAATTTCATCTCTTATTTTTTTGTTTTTTTCTGCTCTTGTTATCATTTTATCACCGAAAGAATAATTGAAAGCAATGTTAAAACCCCATTATGAATGGTATGGAATGTAATTGGAACAAAGATGTTGTCGGTTTTATATATAGAATATGCAAATGCTGCTCCAAGTGCACCATAGGGAATGATATATAAATAGTCCCATGGTGTTTTAACTGAAAATACAACATGTAAAAGTCCAAACAATAGTCCACTTGCGAGTACCATAACTTTTTTATTTTTAAAAATATCTCCAAAACTTTTTCTAAATAACATTTCTTCAAGAAATGGTGCAAGAAAACTAGCACTAATAAATACTAAAAAAGGTGCTTGTTTTAGCATTTCTTGTACAAGTGCTTCGTTGTTGGCTTCATGAACTGGACTAAAGTTTGAAATAAGAATATTACTTACACTCATTGTAATAAGTCCAATAAACCAACATTTCATTCCTGTTTCAAAATATAAATTAAAATTCTTTTTATAGTCTGTAAATTTTTCTTTTAAAACTTTTCTATAAATAATAATTATTATTCCAGCTAATATACAAGAACTTAAAATAGATAAAAGTGTTTGGATATTATAATTTAAAGAATCAAATTTTATTTTTAAAATTGATAATGGAATTAAATAAAATAAATCTTTATATAAAAATACTAGAAATAAAATAATAAATAATCCTAATCTTTTTAATGTTTCTTTCATGTTATCACCATCATTAATTTTATCATATATTTTTTAAATAAGAAAAAAAAGATGAAAGATTTTTTAAAAATCTTCATCTTTAGTGTCTAAGTTTACATCAAAAAAGTTAATTTCATCTTCAAAATTTATGTCGTTTCCAACCAATTCCACATCAGTAATTTCTGGTATTTCATTTACAAGGGCCTCTTTAATTCCTTCATTTAAGGTTACAGACATTAAAGAACAATTTGCACAGTGACCAAGAAATCTTAAATAGCAAACACCATCCTTATAATCAACATACTCGATATCTCCACCATCGTTTATTAGATAAGGACGAAGTCTTTCTAAAACACTTTCTATTTTTTCTTTCATAATTATCTTCTCGTTTCTTTTCTAAATTTTTCTTCCATTTCTTGATATTCTAAAGTTTTGGTTATTGCAAAATTAGAAGTTGCTTCAATATAATAGTAAATATTTTGCAAATAACGTATTCCTTGATGTTTTAAAAATTCTTTTGCTTTTTCATAACTTAGTTCTTTTCCAATTCTTCCAACTAATAAACAATTTGTTTCTATAATTTTTTTTCCATCTATTGTTTCATTTTCTTTAACAAGAAATACTTTAGAATTTGTAGTAACTTCTCTAATTTCATCATCTTGTTGTTTTAACAAAACTTCAAATTCTAATTTTTCTTTAAATCCATTTTCCATAGTATCTTTTGGATTCCTTAAATAACCAATATAATAATTCATAAATAATCCTCCCTTTTTTTGTATAATAAAATAAAAACTTTTCTTTGTCAAGGAAAATAGCAATAGACAATTCATAAAAAAAAATATATAATAAACATGGTGATTGAAATGGATAGAGTTCAAAAAGTCATTAGCAATTTAGGTTATGCATCTCGTCGTGAAGCTGAAAAGTTAATAATTGATGGAAAGGTATTAATAAATGATAAAATTGCTCACCTTGGTGATAAAATACAAAGCAGTGATATTATTAAAATAGATGGAATAATATTAAATAAAGAAAATAATGATAAAGTTTATTATCTTTTAAACAAACCAAGAGGAGTTGTATCAACAGTAAAAGATGAAAAAAATCGAAAAACTGTTGTTTCTTTAATTCCAAATGATAAAAGAATTTATCCTGTCGGACGACTTGACTATGATACAACAGGAGTATTACTTCTTACAAATGATGGAGAGTTAACGAATTTGCTTTTGCATCCAAAAAAAGGAGTAGAAAAAGTATATGTTGCTAAAATAAAAGGAATTATAACAGGAAGTGATATTTATAAATTAAAAAATGGTGTTATTATTGATGGAGTAAAAACAAGTCGTGCTCGAGTAAAATTAAAAAGATATAATAAAAGTAATAATACTTCAATTGTTGAATTAACTATTCATGAAGGACGTAATCATCAAGTAAAAAAAATGTTTTCATCTCTTGGATATGAAGTAATAAAGTTAACAAGAACTCGTTTTGCGTTTCTTGATTGTCAAAGTTTAAAATCAGGGGAATATCGAACTTTAAGTGTTAAAGAAGTAAAAAAATTATATAGTTTAGGTGATTAAAATGAAAATATTTGATATTTATATCTTATTTTGGATATATTCTATATTAGGATGGATAATGGAAACGACATTAGCAACTATAAAAAATAAAAAGTTTATTAATAGAGGCTTTTTCTTAGGACC
>ONSF01000013.1 GCA_900320425.1 uncultured Eubacteriales bacterium
ATCATTATTAGCTATATTTTTCTTAATGGATTGTATACATTCTAAAGTATCTTTAATATTTTTGTAATGAAGTATAACAAAAGATATCATTTTAAACCTCTTCTGCGAATCCTTTTTCTAATTTATTAAATATTGAATATCCAATAACTAATATTATACTGGATAATATAAATAAAAATAACAAAGTTAAGAAATTAGGTGCAACTTGATTATAAAAAATATCGCGATATGCTCCAATAAAATGTGTCATAGGATTTAATTTTAAAACAAATTGATAATTTTCTGGAAACATAGAAGCATTATAAAGTATAGGTGTTGCATAAAAAACTAAATTCATGAAAAAGGCAACCAAATACTCTATATCTCTAATATATACATTAATAGCAGATAAAATAAATAATAATCCTAAACTAAACATAGCTTGAATAATAGCAATTAAAGGTAACCATACAATATTAATATTTAAACCTACACCTCCAAAAATTAAAAACAACAATATTACAATACAAGATATAAAGAAATTAACTAATGCAGCAAGAACAACACTTATTGGTAATATTTCACGTGGAAAGAATACCTTTTTAATAATTCCTCCATTAATCCATACACAATTACATCCTGATGTTACTACAGTTGTAAAAAAATTCCATGGAATAATACCTGTAATTAAATAAATTAAATAATGTTCCTGTTTTATTCTCATAATATATGGAAAAACAATAGCATATACTAAAACCATCAATAATGGATTTAAAAATGACCATAATACGCCAAGAAAACTTCCTTTATATTTTCCTCTTATTTCTTTTTTTATATTTGTTTTTAATAATTCACGATAATGATATAATTCATTAAATATACTCATAGATACACCACCTAACCACAAACTTCCAAATATTTTTTTACAACACTTTTAACGTCTCCATCCATCTCAATATGACCATCTTTTAACCATATTGCTCTATTACATAATTTTTCAACATTTCCTAAACTATGTGTTACTATAACTATTGTTTTATCACTATCTTTTAACTCTTTTAATTTTGCAAAACACTTATCTTGAAAATGTTGATCCCCAACTGCTAATATTTCATCAATTAATAATATTTCAGCATCTACATTTATTGCAACGGAAAAAGCAAGTCTCATATACATACCAGATGAATATGTTCGAACGGGATTATCGATAAAATCACCTAATTCAGAAAATTCAATTATTTCATTTAAACGATTATCAATTTCTGCTTTTGTTAAACCAAAAATTGAGGCATTAAAATATATATTTTCTCTTCCGGTAAAATCAGGATGAAATCCTGCACCAAGTTCTAAAAGAGATGTCAGTTTTCCATTTGTAAATATTGTTCCCTTATTTGGATAAATTATTTTTGTCATTAATTTTAGCAAAGTACTTTTACCACTTCCATTTGTTCCAATTAAAGCAACGGTTTCTCCTTTTTTTATAGTTAAACTAATATTTTTTAATACCTCAACATATTCTACTCTATTATTTTTAGAAAAAATTAATTTTTCTTTTAAAGTTCTAGGTTTATCTGAATTTATTTTAAAACTTTTATATAATTTCTCTATTTCAATAGCATTATTACTATCAATCTTTTTCATAACTCCTCCAAATCCAAATCTTCATACAATCATTATAACATTTTTTATTCAGAAATAAAAGTATAAAGTATAAATTAAAAAAACTACTTATTGTAGTTTATTTATTACCAAAGAAATAATCTTCAAGCGATAAACAAATAGCATGATAAATAGGTAAATGATATTCTTGAATTTTAAAAGTTCTAGTTTCTGGAGCTTGAATAGTTATATCAGCAAATTTCTTTAAATCGCTATCTTTTGCACCAGTTAAACCTATTACTTTAAGTCCTTTAGCTTTAGCAACAATAGCTGCCATGACAACATTTTTAGAATTACCAGATGTAGATATTCCTAAAAAAACATCTCCAGTATTTCCATATCCAACTATTTGTTGAGCAAATGTTGCAGTTGGATTAACATCATTTAAAAATGCTGTATTTAAACTTTCATGATTATTTAATGAAATAGTTGGTAAAGCACCTTGTAAACTTGTTAATAATTCTTCTTTATATAATTCACTTTCTTCAAGTTTTTTATATAAATCATCATCTATTTTTCTTTTTAATTCAAAAGATTTCATTAATTCTCCAACAATATGATTAGAGTCAGCAGCTGATCCACCGTTTCCAGCTATTAATAATTTATGACCTTGTTCATAAGATTCTTTAATTATATTAAAAGCCATTTCAACATTATCTTTTTGTTCTGCTAAAGCAGGATATCTTTCAACTAATTCTTCTATTTTATTCATTTTTTAACACCTCACTTACTAAAATATCTATATTAGTTTTATCATTAACTTCTAAATATGGAATATTCAAATTTTCAGCAAGTTTTTTATCATTATCACTATCACCAATTATATATGATGAACTAATATCAATGTTAAAATCTTTTGCTGCTATTTCAACAAGTCCTGTATTTGGTTTACGACAATTACATTTTATTTTTAATTCTTTTATCTCTCCCTCAAATCCCTTATCAGGATGATGTGGACAATAATATAATCCATCTATATAAGCACCACCCTGTCCAAGAAGAGTTTCCATTTTTTTATGAATCATATCTAGTTCTTCAAATGTTACTTCTCCTCTTGCAATAACTGGTTGATTAGTTACAACTATTGCCAAATAACCGGAATCATTTATTTTTTTTATTCCTGATATAACACCATCTAATAATTCAAAATCATCTATATTTCTTAAAAATCCAACATATTTATTAATTGTTCCATCTCTATCAATAAAGAATGCTTTTTGTTTATTTTTCAAATTCTTGGCTTCAATTTTACCATTATTCTGATCATCACAAACCATATAATATCTTTCGGGTGTTCCCATATCTTTTATATATTCAGGAGTATCATATGCATATATTTTTAAAGAATTAATATTAGCTTTTAATATATCTCTATCAAAATTTACTTTAACAGGTTCAGACACTAAATCTAAAACTTTACTATTTAATATATGCACTCCAGAATTTACACGATTATGATAATAAGTTCTTTCATCTTCAGTATTTAACCAATTAATTACTCGATTATTTTCATCAGTTATTATTAAAGAACTATCAAATGGATGATTATTTGGATGGGTTAATAAAGTAACATCTGCTTTATGCTTTACATGAAAATTAACTGCTTTATTTAAATCAATATCAAAAATAATATCTCCATTTACAAGAACAAAATCTTCATTTTTAATATACTTTTTTAAGTAATAAAAACTTCCAGCTGTTCCTAGCGGTTCTTTTTCTATAATATAATTAATATTAATTTCAAATTCCTTTCCATCTTTAAAATAATCCATAATAGATTCTTTTAAATATCCAACAACCATTATAAAATCTTTAATATTATTTTTCTTAAAAAAATCTACTTGATATTCTAAAATTGGTTTGTCATTTATTCTAATCATTGGTTTAGCAACTTCACTATTTATTGAAGAAATTCTTGTTCCTTTTCCTCCTGCCATAATTACTACTTTCATAATCAGTCCTCATCTCTTAAAGTCCAAGCTTTGGCACCATTTTCACATATAGTAGGAACCATAACTATACCATCTAATTTTTCTAATTTTTTTACTAAATTATATTTTTCTTTTGGATCGCAAAGAATTAACATAAATCCTCCACCTCCTGCTCCACTTATTTTGGCAGCACGAGCACCATTATTCATAATAAATTTATATAGTTTATCAATTTCTGGATTACTTACAGTAGATGCAGTTTCTTTTTTAGCCAACCATCCTTCTGTTAATAACTTAGCAATCTCATTGAAATCAGCAGTTACTAAAGCATTTTTCATTTTAGTAGCATTTTCTTTTAATTTAAACATTCCTTCAAGTGACTTTTTATCATTCTTCTTAGTATTCTTGATTTGATCATCAATTATTTTAGCACTTTCTCTAGATGTTCCAGTATAATATAACAACAATTCACTTTCTATTTCATCTCTAATCCAATTTTTGATTTTTAACGGATTAACTATTACATCATTATTTTTACGAAATTGCATAAAATTAAATCCTCCAAAAGTTGCAGCATATTGATCTTGTTTTCCTCCATGTAAATCCAAATCTTCTCTTTCTATTTCATAAGCAAGTTTAGCAATATCATATTCTCCATATGGCAAATTTAACCATTCAGTAAAAGCCTTTAATATACAAACTACCATTGTACTAGAAGACCCTAATCCACTTCCAACTGGAGCATCTGAATAAGTTATCATTTTAAATGATAATCCTTTTTGTAAATTCATCTCTTTAACAATACGATTATAAACACCTTTAGCAAGTAATGCTGTTTTATCTGTTATATCAAGATATAAAGATGATTTTGTTTCAAAATGTTCTTTTCTATCAGAAGAATCTATTACTATTTTATTATCTTTAGTAGGTTCAATTATACAATAAGCATACATATTAATAGTAACATTTAATATTGCTCCTTCATATAAATCACAAAAAGGTGAAATATCTGTTCCACCTCCTGCAAGACCTAGTCTTAAAGGTGCTTTTGATCTTATTATCATAAATTATCTTCCTTCCTTACTCGTTAAAATATTCTTCATTTTTATATATTCTTTTTGATCTTCTATATTAACTTCATGAATTTTCTTCATTAATTTTTCTACAGGAACTTTTTTATCATTGAATATTTTTAGTATATTTTTTAATTCTTCTGGTGTGCTAACAGCATATGAATCATCACCAATTCTATTAATTAACATTCCCTTAACTTTATCAATCATTAAATAATTATTTTCATGTGTATTTCCTGTATATACAATAGGAATCAAATTATTTTTTAATGCTGATACCGAAAAATGCATTCTTCCAGTTATTACAGTATCTAAAACTGATACAAATGATAAAATTTCTGAGAATGATAAATTTTCTGATATTATTTTATATCTAGAATATCCAATTTCTTTTAAGTAATTAGCAGCAATTTTTTGGAAATCTGTATCAGAATAATGTTCTTTCCAATTTCTTGTATCATGTGATATTAATACTAAATATGGATTTTTAATTTCTTTAATTATTATCTCTATAGTTTTTTCAACATATTCTTTTCTTTTTTCTATAGATAAGTCATTATTAAAACTTCTAAATGATGTTTCCGAAAAATTTAACCCAATTAAACATGGCGAGAATAATTTTGCAATTTCTAAATCAGATTTTATTTCCATGCTTCTTTCTGTATTTTCTGGTTCACAGAAATATGCAAAATCTGGAAAATACGAATATTCATAATCCACTTGTTTTTTAAAGTTCTCAATTGATAATTCATCCCTTAAATATATTTTTATTCCTTTAGGTAAGTTATTAATTTTATCAATTATTCTTTGATTGACATCACTTCTAAATGAACAATAAATATAAACCGGTTTATCACTATTAGCAAATTTGATTGCTAAATCTAACCTAGCAAGACTTTCCTCTAATCCACATGTACCATCAATTAAATCTGCACCTAAAATAATCAACTTTTTTTCTAAAGGTTCATAATTATCAAAATTTGATAATTTAACAACTTCTTCACTTATATTATTAGATTTAACATTTAATTTATCTAACCAAGTATTTTTACGAACAGTTAATAATTTTATTTTACTATCATTCCCTAAAACATTAATTACACCCTTAATCATTGCTTCATCACCCTTGCTACCAAAGCCATCAGGTGTAACAATTAAATAATCACTAGTATTTTTAAAATCACTTTTTATTATTTCATAAGCAGCTTCAGATGTATAATTATCATTAATATATTTTCTTTCATTATGTGATATTTCTTGAAGTCTTGAATAATCATCATATATTTTTAATATTTCTTTTGCAAACTCTTCTTCATTATCTGCTACAATTAATAAATTATTAGTATTCTTTATTCCTTCAGCTCCACATGATGTTGTAACAACAGGTATTCCCATTTTCATTGCCTCAATTATTTTTCCTTTGATACCCGCACCATATCTTAATGGAGCAACAATTAACCGACATTTTTTATATAATTCATCTAACTTTTCATCAGTAACATATCCTTTAACCGTAATTCCATCTCCACTTAATTTAGTAATGCTAGTTGGTGGATTAGAACCAACTATATAAAAAGGAATATGTTTTTTTTGTTTAATTATTGGATATATTTTTTCAGAAAACCATTTAACAGCATCTAAATTTGGTCTATGAATAAATCCTCCAACAAATAACATTCCCTTTTTCTCTTCAAAATCAAAAGCTTCTTTATCATCAACTTTATCAAACATATAAGCATTTATTGCTTTAACTGGAATTGAAGGATCAATTTTTTTGATATATTCTTCTTCAACATAAGATGGATAATATACAACATCCGCTTTTTTCATAATAGATAATTCTATTTCTTTCCATTTCTTTGATTCATGCAAATGAGATTCATCCTTAGTAATTTCGTATTCTCTTTCTTCTCTTAAGAAATGTAAATCATGACCATAATAAATAATTTTAATAGAAGTATTATCTTTTATAAAATCAATATATTTTATAGTTATATGAGGCCTATTTAAATAAACAATATCTATATTATCTTTATTCCATAATATCCAATTATCAATGTTATCTTTATACCACATACCATATAAAACTTCTATTCCCATTTGTTCCAAACAATTTGTATATGGTTCACTATAATGAAAATTATCAGGAAGAAATTTAACAATATAACCTTTATTAACAAACATTTTTAAATATTGATATGTTGTTCTAGATCCAGCATCCTTATCAAATTCAGGGACATAATGATCAACGACTAAAATAACCCTTTTACCATCAATTCGATCTCTAAAAGCAAAATTTGTTCTATCCATTGTTGGTTCAGGTAGTTTTTCTAATTCTTTTTTCCATTTTTCAAGTAATTTTTTATTATTGGCAACTTGATAATGTTTCAATCCAGATGTACTATTAACATCAGTTCCATTAGATATACCTTCATAATGAACAACAACAGATTTTGGTTGATAAACAACACGATAACCATGATTTCTTACTTCAAATGCTAAGTCAGAATCTTCACAATAAGCAGGAGCATATCTTAAATCAAATCCTCCAATTTCTTTCCACAATCTGTTAGAAATCATAATTGAGGCTCCAGAAATATAATCAACATCTCTTATATAGTTATATTGAGGTCTATCAGGATCATCAAACTTACCATAATTACATCCTGTTCCATTGTTAAATATAATACCGCCTGCTTCTTGAAGTCTTCCATCTGGATATACCAACTTTGAACCTACCATTCCAATTGTTTTATCCGATTCAATAAGTTCAACTAAAGAACTCAACCATTTATCTGTAACTTGAGTATCATTATTTAAAAATAAAATATATTTACCCTTTGCATTACTCGCAGCATTATTACAATTTTTTAAGAATCCCATATTTTGAGTGTTTTTTACTATTTTTATACCATTAACATATTCATTTAATACTCTAGTACCATCTATTGAAACATCATCAGCTATAATTACTTCATAACTAACATCTTTTGTATTATTTTCAATAGATTTTAAACATTTATAAGTATATTCAATTTGATTATAAACGGGAATAATAATAGATACCATGGGTTTTTCTGCATTATTAATATTAATCTTTCCATTATTTAAATATAATATATCTAAATAATTATCTCCATTATGATAATTAAATTTTTTTATAGAAGATACTAAAGAAATGGCTCGAATAGGATGGAACAGCATATGAAAAATCAAGTTTATAGCCATATTTAATTTCGAATTATTAGAGAATAATTTCTTTAATATTTTTCTTAAAAATTCACCTCTTGTTTTTTTATTTAAATTTGAGATATGATAATTAAGATTACCTAATTCATTTTTTAATTCTGTAATTTCAATTTCATTTTCATGAATTATTTTTTTACTTTCCTCATATTTTTCATTTAATTTAATTATTTTATTATTCAAATATTCATAAATTTTTTCATCTTTCATAAATTCACCATTCTTTCTTATGATACAAAAAATAATTGTCACTAAATAGCAAAACCTTGTATTCATCTATTTCATTATAACATTAAGAAATTGTTTTGAAAAGAAAATACACACCTTTTTGTCAAATAATTTACAAACTTTACAAAAAAAAGAATTGTTATAAAACAACAACTCTTCCTGAATAAGATAAATCACCCTCATATGTTGCACTAATCCAAATTTTTAATGAAATATTTTTTTCTTCTAATGATTCTATTGTATCAACTAAAATCATCCCATCCATATTTAAAGTTTTAATACTATTATTTCCTATTTGATATTTAATATAGTTATTGCTAATATTTTCTTTTAATACTTCAGGTACAATATATACTTTAACTTTTTGTTGTAAATTTTCTTTATTTGATAAAGTTAAATTATAAATACTTTCTTTATCTCCTTTTTTTAGTTCCTTAAAAGAAATCTCATTACTAGTAATATTTTTATCTACTTCATGATAAATAACTGGTCTTCTTGTAATCCAAATAGTTGTAGAAATAACTAAAAATAAAAATGTAAATACAATACGACATATTAAATAAGTTCTTAAACTCAATTCCAATCCCCCCATATTTATGGGCATATTATAGCACATTTTCATTAAAAATGCAAATTTTTTTCTATAAAACTATTTAAGAGTCTTTTTTAAAGTTTTAATTGCATTTTTTTCGAGACGCGATACTTGAGCTTGACTAATACCAAGTTCACTGGCAATTTCCATTTGAGTTTTTCCTATAATATATCTTTTATCAAGAATACTTTTTTCTCTTTTTGATAAATCATTCATAGCTTTTTTTAAAGCTAATTTTGTTTCAATATCTTTATCGTTTTTGGTATCTTCTAATTGTTCATATAAATAAATTGTATCCCCTCCATCATTATAAATTGGTTCAAAAATACTAATCGGATCACTCATAGCTTCAATACTGGTTATAACATCAAGCTCAGTTACTCCAAGAGTTTCAGCTACCATTTCATAACTTGGAACATAACCTAATTTATTAGTTAATTCATCTCTTGTCATAATTGCTTTATAAGCTAAATCTTTAACACTTCTTGCAACACGAAGTAATTGATTATCCCTTAAATATCTTCTTATTTCACCACTTATCATTGGAATAGCATAAGTTGATAACTTAAGTCCTAAATCAACATTAAAGTTATCTATTGCTTTAATTAAACCAATTACACCTATTTGAAATAAATCATCTAAATTATCACTTCTATTTGTATATTTTTTCAAAATAGAAAGTACTAATTTTAAATTACCTTTAATTAATAAGTCTTTGGCTTTTGCTTTTTGATTATCATCACCATTTTTTAAAATATTAAATAATTCTTCTGTTTCATCACTTGTTAAAACTTCTAGTTCATTTGTATTTACTCCTGTTAATTCTACTTTATTTTTTGCCATATTAAAATCCTTTCATATCTATTATGATTGAAAGGATTTCTTTTATTCAATTTAATTAAGTAAAAACTAAGTTTTAAAAATATATTTCTTTTGGATTCTATAACTTAAAAAGTAAATAAAGATATCTACACATACTTTAATAAAAGTTTCATTTATTGATATTAATTTACTAAGAAGTAATACCAGTATTGCTGAAAGAGCCATTTTAACAATACTTAAAATATAATACTTAACTAAGATTTTTTTAAATTCTTCTTTTGTATTAAAAACAAAATATTTAGTTAAATTAAAGTTTAAAAAATCTGCAATAATTCTTGCAATAAAGGTTGAAAAGATAATTCTTAAATCTCCCATAGAAGTTAAAACTGATAAAGATATTGTAAATAATATAATATCTAAAAATGATGATACAAGACTTGTTACTAAAAAACGAAATGATTCTTTTAATAAAACTTTATATATTTTTAAAGAATCAATAAGCTTATTAAATTTAGATTCTCCTTTGGTATAGTAAATGGTAGTAATCATTACTTCTTTAATGGGAATCTTATTATTTACAAAATAAATAAGGTTTTCTATTTCATATTCAAATCTATCTCCATCTATTTCTAAACAATCATCAACATATTTATTGGGAATTCCTCTAAGTCCTGTTTGAGTATCTTGAATTTTCTTACCATATAAAATTCTAAATATAAAACTTGTAAAACGATTTCCTATTTTATTTAAAATAGGAATTTTCTTTTCATAAAAGTTTCTTACACCAAGTATTATTTGAGAGTCATCCACTTCCATTTCTTTGGCAATTTTTATAATATCTAATGGCAAATGTTGATAATCTGCATCTACAGTAATAATTCCAATATAGTCCATTATTAAATGTTTTAAATAATAATCTATTCCATATTTTAATGCATATCCTTTTCCATGATTATCTTTATATTCTAGGACAACACAACTGTTTTCTTTCTTTAAATCGCAAAATACTTCTAGTCCTTCTTTAGAACCATCATTTACAATAATAATTTTAGCAAAATCATGTTCTAATTCCTTAACTAATTTTAATAATTTTTGATTAGGATTATATGCAGGAATTAAAATTACACTCCTTCTCATTTATCTAAAACCCTTTCAAATAATTCTTTATATTTAAAAGCAACTATATCCCAAGTATAAGCCTCATTTATTCTTTTTTTAGCAAGAATTCCATATTTTTCTTTTTCTTCTTTATCAAAATTTTCTACCTTATAAATTACGTCTTTTAAAGAATCATCATTCTTATTAAAATATAATACATTATCAAGTCCAACTTCCCTATTATAACTAACATCATATAAAATATTAACATCAGTTATACTTAATGCTTCAAGTAAAGAGGGATTAGTTCCACCTGCTGAATGACCATGAATATATGCTGTTGCATATTTTCTTATATATCTTAAAATACTATCATCATAAACTCCTCCAACAAACTTAATTCGTTTATCATCAAGAAAATTGGTCTTTTCTATTAAAGAGTTATAAAAACTATTTTCGGTAACATTGGAAACAATTACTAAATCTTTATCTATATTTGTTTTCATAAATTCTTTGATAATATATTCGATATTATTTTCCGGAACAAATCTTCCGACAAATAAATAATAATTATTTTCTTTTATATCTTTTTCTTTAAAAAATTCTTTTGTTTTTTTAGTATCTTTCACGTCTTTTAAATAAGCTCCATAAGAAATATAAGTAGTATCAACATGATATTTTTTATATTTATTATCTACATACTCTTTAATTGCAAGAGAATCATTAACAACAACCAAAGAAGATTTAATCATAGTTCTTTCGGAGATTTTAAAATATTGTTTTATAAGATAATTCCATTTTTCTCTTTTCCATTCCAAACCATCTGGATTAATCATTATTTTTACTCCAAGTCTTTCAAGACTTTTATGAATAAACAAAAATAAAGGACCAACTCGACATCCTAGAATATACATAACAACATTTTTCATTTTTTCATTTTTAATCATTTTTTTATAAAATAATACGGCTTTTATTGCAAAAGTTAACATAGTTGCATTTCCTTGAGGTTTAACATAAATAGGATGAATTCGAACATCATTTTCTACTCTATCTTTCTTAGTTTTATCAAATGATAGTTCAGGTACATAAAACCTAGTATCCGCTTCTTTATAATTATCAATTAAATTGGTAACAAAGGTTTCCCATCCACCATATTCAAACTTATAACCCCTTGAACCTATTATAATAATGTTTTTCATTACTTCCTCCTACTTAATTTAATCATTAAAAATGAAATAAAATAACTTATATAATATGTAATTCTTAATAAAATAATTCCTAAAATATTTAAATTATTATACTCTTTTTCATAATAAATCTGACTATTCTTTAATATTTTAAATTTTTTTAGACTATTTAAACTTTTATTTACACTAACAGATACATTATGCTTAACATTAATAGTTACATCTATAAAACTATTTAAATTACATTTTTTTAATTTACTACCTAAGATATTTTCTTCATAATATAAAAAGGTATTAGAATCAAAGAAGTTAATCGTTTTAAAATCATTATATTTAATTGCAAAAAAACATCCTGATACTACATCTACTTTAACTAATTCTTTATCATAGTATTCCTCTTTATAACTTAATAGTTTATCAGAATATTTATGAAAATAATTAATATTTGAAATTAAGTCTTCCCTAAATTTAGGTAATTTCCATCCTCTTGATAAATGATTATTTTCAATAATTATTGGTGCAACCAAAGTTATATCTTTATTATTTAAGTCTTCTTTTAACTTAATAATAACATTTTCTTCTACTATAATATCAGGATTGCTAATAATAACATAATCAATATTTTTATCTTTTAAATAATTAAGTCCATAATTATTACCATAAGCGTATCCTTTATTTTCATCACTTTGAATTACTTTTATTTTATTATTTTCAAATTTTTTTAATTTATTATAAGAATCATCTATACTTTTATTATCTACAACAACTATCAAATCAATTGATTTATAATTTCTTATATTATTTAACATATTACTAGTTGTTTCATAATCATTATAATTTAAAATAATAATTGCTGTTTTCATTTAAATACCTCTAATATTTTATCTTTAGTTTTATTAATATCATAACTTAAAGCCGTAATTCTCGCTTCTTTTTTAATATTATTTATTTCTTTTTCACTTAATTTTTCTATTCCTATTATTTTATTAACTAAATCTTTATAGTCACCTGACT
The DNA here is from genome assembly GCA_900320425.1 of uncultured Eubacteriales bacterium. Taxonomy (GTDB): domain Bacteria; phylum Bacillota_I; class Bacilli_A; order RF39; family UBA660; genus RUG591. The sequence continues at coordinate 12,830 of ONSF01000013.1, forward strand.
CAAAAGTAAATCCATTTATTTTATCTTTGATATAATCTGTTGGCCCATATTTATTTCCTGTAATAACTAAAGTTTCACATGCCATCGCTTCAAGCCCAACAAGCCCTAAACTTTCTTTTCTATATGATGATAGAACAAAAATATCTATGGCATTATATATAGATACTAAATCTTTTTGATAAACCATATCATGAATATCAATATATTTTGAAATATCTAAATCTTCTATCATTTTATTCATTTTATTTTTTTCTTCACCAGAACCTACTATTAAAAATCTCATATTATCAATTTTATTATTTTTTTCTAATTCTTTAATGGCTTTTAAAAATATATCCCATCCTTTATTTTTTTCTATTCTTGAAATAAAACCAATATATTTATAGTTATTTGACAAGTTCATTTTGTTTTTACATTCCAATTTGTCCTTTTTCATAAATAAATTTGTATTAACGCCACCAGATGGATAAACAAATATTTTTGATTTATTAATATTATATTCTTTTATTACTTCATTTTTAAAATAATTAGATGGTACTATTACAATATCAGCATATTTTATATATTTATGACTTCTAATAACATTCTTTTTTTCTTCTTCTAAATCTCTAATAACATCATTTCCATGACAATTTAATACTAATTTAACTTTTCTTTTTAATTTCTTTACTATTACTGCACCTAAACTTGAATGAGATACAAAATGGACATATAAGTAATCATAATGACCAAATAAACCTCTAATAATTACTTTTAAATGAAACATCATATAACTAAATAATTTAATAATTTTATTCTTATGTTTTTTTATAATTACTTTATTTACTATATAATCATTTTCTCTTAATAATTCTTCTGTATTTTGAACAAATACTCCATAGTGTTTTTCATTCTTACTTGGATACATATTTGATATTAATAATATTCTCTTATCTTTTTTCATAAAAACCTCTTACTAATTAAGTATATCATGAATAATAAAAAAGAAAAAGATGATTATTTCTTTTTCTTTATAATCCTACAACAAATGGGTCAAGTTCTGTACCAGAGCCAGAAAGTATTTTAACAGTGGATTTTAGATTAACAGTAGGACGGACAGCAAAGGGTGCATAAGAATTTGTTTCATAGCCTAAGTTACCTTCTGCTTGTACGTATATATATGATGTTATTAACCACATTCTTTGATAAAATGAAGAAAGTGTTCCTTTTAACTGACTTGAGAACATCTCTCCAACACGGGGAAGTCCTACATATCCTGTATATATCTTATTAGTATCATTCTCTGTATATTTTGTACAATTTTTTGTACTTACTGAATTTAAATCAGAATCTTTACATATTGTTACTTTATAACTTATACCTGTACTTCCATATTCTCCAAGATAATAGTTTCCTTCATCAAGTAACTCTCTATTAATATCACTAGTTGACAACCATGTATTATTTAGGTAGTAGTCCCAAGCACCTCCAGTACCTGTACCAAATATTTTAGGTTTTGTTTTATTCAAAACAGAACTTCCATCCATTATATAGTCTGCTTTAACTATTTTCGTTGTTCCATTTTCTACTCCAACAATTCTAAATTTCTCTCCTTTAAAACTTACGTATTCTCCACTTGCTCGAGTATTAAGTAATGCATTAGTTGCAGGTGCACTTATATCTTCTCCTATTATGTATGGATTATTTCTTGTTCCTTCTCCTCCTGCAAATGTAATACTAGATTTGGTGATTATTGAAGGGCGAACACCTTGGGAGTTTTGAGTAGGTTTTAAATTCCTAGACTGCCCCGTTGACGATACCATATTAATTTCTTCTTTTATAAGAGATGAACCTTGTTTGTCGCTAAGCCACCAGCCAAACCCTATATTTAAATATCCTTTACCATATTGATTGTTTGCTTTCATATAACTTTCTTCATATTCATAACTATTAAGTAATCCTACATTTCCTCCAACCATAGTTGTTTCTTCCGGTTTTTTATTATTTTTTCTCATAGTTGCATTCCAAAGTTTGGTAGTATCAATAGTTTGATTTTTATTAACCAAAGTATCATTAAAATCTTCATTTAACCACTGATATACCCAAGAACCTTCATAAGTTGTATTACTACCCCAATAAATTGCTGTAATTGGATTTTCTGTTACTAGTTTCATTGCTCCATCTGGGTATATGGCTACTACTCTCCATAGTTTTCCTGAATACCATACAAAGTTAAAATTGATTTTATTTGCATCAGTACAATCTGCATCGGTTGCTGCTTCATCAGAACATCCTGATATATAGGTTACATTGTCTGAATCTTTATAGGAATTATCATCGGTAATATGTTCTAAAATTGCTTTACTTAACTTATCTCCTATTTGTACAGGTATTTTCTTTTCAGTAAAGTCTCCTGTTACATCTACTCTTATACTTGCATATAAATTTGCCCATTCTGCTGGTGTATAATCTCCTCCATTGTTACTTATTACTACA
>ONSF01000033.1 GCA_900320425.1 uncultured Eubacteriales bacterium
GGTTAAATTTTTCCCGTTAATGTTTTGAAAATTTTGGGACATTTTCAAAAGTTATTGACAGAAAAAACTCTAGGCAACTAGAGTTATCCTGCACTAACGATAATTACTTTATAAGTTTTTCCTTGAACAAAGGTATTATTTCCAACTTTAACATCACTATTTGGACTTAAATATCCAATTCCTGTATTTCTTGCTTCAAAGCTAAAGATGAAGTTCACTCCAGGACATTCACTAGTAAGTTTTGATTGTAATACTTTTTTCGTTTGTTCGGGATTTCCATAAACTAAATCATTATTTGCATCAATTGTTTTGGTAAATGTTTTAGCACTTCCTTTACTAAGAGTAATATTTATAGTTGAGCCTTTATTCATAAGTCCTGATTTATCTTGATTTAAGGCATTATCATATGGAGTAGAGGAGTAATTACTTGTATAATTAAAATTACATTTAATCCCAAGATTATTACATGTAGAACTAATTTCAGATTTATTTTTTCCTGTAAAGTTTGGTACATTAACTTTTTCAACAATTCCACTTGAAAGGGTAATTGTAACATTACTGCCCTCTGCAACGGTTAATCCACTTTTTTTGGATTGACTTATTGATATATCTTTTTTAACCGATTCAGTTAACCCTCCATATTTAAAACTACAACTTAATGAAGCATTTTTGCATTTATTTTGAATTTCGCTTTTAGAAAGTCCAACAAGATTTGGTATTTTAACACTTCGTCCTTTTGAAATAGTTAAAATAATAGTATCATTTTCTGTTATTTTTTCTCCTTCTTTGAAATTAATATTTATAAGTTCTCCATTTTTAATAGTCGTTGAAAATTCAAAATTTTCTTCATAATGAATATTATTATCTGTTGCCCATAATTTAAAATCACTTATGTTTTCAACTTTAGGCATAATTAAACTTCCTTTGGAAATAGTAATTGTTATTTCAAATCCTTCTTCTACAATGTCATTTTCTTCACGACTTGCTTTAATTACTTTTCCATTTTCGTAATCTTTATTATAAACACTTTCATATTTTATTTTAATATTATTACTTGTTGCCCATTTAGAAATTTCAGTTGTTGTCATTTTACTTAAATTAGGTACTTTTATTTCTATACCTTTTGATACTTTTAGTTTAATAGAATCGACTATTTCATTAACTTTATCCTGACTTATTACATAATTTTTCTTGATTTTATCACTAAATTCATATTCTATTTCGTATTTTATTCCATATCGTTTTAAATAAGTAGTAGCTTCAAATAAACTTAAATTTTTTAAATCTTTAACTAAAACCGTTTCTATTTCTTCACCATATGAGAAAATAAATTTAATATTATCATTTCTTTTCATGGTACCGGATCCAATTTGTTCAATAACTGTATCTTTTTCTTTATCAGAGATAATAAATTCAATTTCAACATTTGCTAAATGATTTTCGTTAATATACTTCATAACATCATCAAACTTAAATCCTGTAAAGTTTGGAACAATAATTTCTTTATTTAAATTTGGACCATCTGATATAGTAACATTAAAACTTTTTATATCGGATACTAAAGTAGTAACTCCATATTCTTGCATTATTACATGATTATATAAAACAGTATCACTAAATTCATGAAGAGTTGTTAAATTAATATTATACTTATCTGCCCATTCTAAAACTTCACTATAATCTTTATTAATAAAATCTGTAACATATAATAGTTCTTCTTTTGAATATGATACAGAAAATACAGAATATATTATTAAAAGTAAAGTTAAAAATAAAATATAAGGAGTTGATTTTTTGGTGTTTACTTTAAATAAAATCAAAATTACAACAAGAGATATTAAGAAAAAACTAGATTGTTTTACAATATCAATTATTTCTAAAGATTTAAAATCGATAGTTTGATATAAATAGTATCCATAAAAAAGAATTACTCCCAATGCCAAAATTAAAAAGAAAATACTTAGTTTACTTTTTTCCGTTTTATCATTTTTCTTTTTTTCTTTTATTTCTTCTTTTTCTATTTTAAATTCTTCTCCTCGAAATGTTAAAATATCTTTTTTATTTTCTTTTGTAACTATTTTCTCTTGTACTTGCATATTTTTAACATAATTAGTTTTATTTTTTTTAGTTTTAGTTTTTTCTTTATTTTCTTTTTGAATATCCATAAAACTAGTATCTTGTTCAAGTTTTGGTTCTAATTTATTTTTTGCACGTTTTCTTTCTTTTGCTTCTTTAATTTCTTCTTCAATCGTTTTTTCTTTTTCCATACGTCACCTACTATTACTATAATTATATAAAAAAATAAGATATTTTTAAATAAATTTTCTAAAAAAAATATTTACTTTACACTTATAATGTTAAGTATTTGATAAAAGTGTTAAAATTTTATATAATGTTTGGTGTATTTATAGAAAGAGGTATATATGAATAAAGTTGATGTTGTCCTTGGAAGTTTCTATGGAGACGAAGGAAAGGGAAAAATAATTGATTATTTAGGAGGAAGTGCTGATGTTGCCTTACGGGCAACAGGTGGAAATAATGCCGGACATTCGATTGAAGTAGATGGTGAAAAATATGTTTTTCATTTAATTCCATCTGGTATTTTAAATAAAGGGACTCTTGCTATTATTGGAAATGGTGTAGTAATTGATCCTAAAGTATTAATATCTGAAATTGAATCTTTAGAAAGTCGTGGAAAAAGTGTTGCTAAACTTCGTATTAGTACTAAAGCTCATGTAATATTTCCATATCATATTGAAATGGATAACATGTTAGAAAGTAATCGAGGAAAAAATAAAATTGGAACGACAGCAAGAGGAATTGGACCATGTTACTGCGATAAGTATGAAAGAAGTGGAATAAGGATTGAAGACTTATATTCTGATTCATTTTATGAAAAATTAAAAAGAAATGTTGATGCTAAAAATAAAATATTTAAAATATATAATTATCCAACAGTTTCTGTTGATGAAATTTATAAAGAATATCAACAATATGCTAAAAAAATAAAAAAATATGTATGTGATACAACCATATTAATTCATGATTTGTTAAAGAAAAATAAAAAAATTATTTGTGAAGGAGCTCAAGCAACACTTCTTGATATTGATTTTGGATCATATCCATATGTTACAAGTAGTAATCCAACGATTGGAGGAATACTTTCAGGAAGTGGTTTAAATCCATCTAATATTGGAGAAGTAATTGGCGTTATGAAAGCATATTCATCTCGGGTTGGAGAAGGACCATATGTTACAGAACTTAAAAATAAAACAGGTGATTTAATAAGAGAACTAGGACATGAATATGGAGCAACTACTAAAAGGCCAAGAAGGTGCGGATATTTAGATTTAGTAGCCCTTAGATATGCTATACTTATAAATGGAATTACAGCACTTTGTATGAATCATTTAGATACAATAGGAAAACTAGATAAATTTAAGTTATGCGTTGCTTATAAAAATGGAGATAAAATAACGGAAGACTTTACAACAAATGAAAAAGGATTACTAGAAAGTAATCCTGTTTACGAAACATTTAAAGGAAATTTTCCAGATATTTCAAAAATTCGAAAATATGAAGATTTACCAATAGATGCTAAAAAATATATTGAAAGAATTGAAGAATTTGTTGGAGTTCCAATTAAATATATAGGAGTTGGAGCAGGAAGAGAGGATGTGATTGTTAGATGAAAAAATTAAGTTTATTACTAATAATTATGGTAGTATTTATAAGTGGATGTTCTTTTAAAGATTTATTTATTAAAGAAAATATTGAAGAAGAACTTTTAAGTGGAAAAATTAATGTTTTAATGGAAGTAAAAGATTATGGAAATATAAAACTAGAACTAGATGCTGATACGGCACCTATTACAGTAACCAATTTTGTTAATTTAATAGAATCTAAATTTTACGATGGATTAACATTTCATCGAATTATGGATGGCTTTATGATTCAAGGAGGAGATCCAGATCATAATGGAAATGGAGGAAGTAATAAAACTATAAAAGGAGAGTTTTCAAGTAATGGAATTAAAAATGACATTTCTCATACAAGAGGAGTGATTTCAATGGCAAGAGCACAGGATCCTAATAGTGCTTCTAGTCAGTTTTTTATAGTTCATCAAGATAGTACTTTCTTAGATGGTAATTATGCAGCTTTTGGAAAAGTTATTGAAGGAATAGAAGTAGTTGATAAAATTGCTTTGGTATCTAAAATGGCAATCGATGATAATGGTACAATTCCATTTGAAAATCAACCAGTTATTACTAGTATAAAAGTTATAGAATAACAAGTATTACTTGTTATTTTTTAGTTTAGAAGTTTGAAAAATCAGATTATACTTATGTAAATAATGGAGTTACATATTATAATAATCCAAATCTTATAAGTATAACAATCGATAAATCATGTAATGATATAAAAAATAATTTATTAAGTGGTAGTACAAATTATTATCCATGGTTATCATTTAGTAGTCCATATACTGCACCTGGAGTAACTATATATGGTTCTAACAATGAAGTATGTGAGAGTTTTTAAAAATTTTCCTTAAAAAAAATCTTGATATGTTTAATATGTCTTGTTGTAGTTATTAAAATATTGATACATGATGATATTAATAAAGAATAAAGTCCAATTCCTGGAATAAAACTTAAAATAAAAAGGAAAATGGTTTTAAAAATAATTCCTATAAAATTATCTTGCATCATTAGACTTGATTTGTTTATTGCTTGTAAAAATGCTGATAAAGGGGATTCTATATAATAAAGAAGAAAAATAAATGAGATGTTTTTTATATAATTAGAACCAGTTGATGTTTTATATAAAAAATTTAAAAATAGTTTAGGAAATAAAAATATAATAATGGTAAAGATAAGTCCTATTATAATAGAAAAAAATAGGGCTTGTTTTAGTTTTCTTTTTATGTATTTTATATTTCCTTTGGAGTATTCTCGAGATACAACTGGAAGAAGTGCACTAGAAATTGCTCCCGTAAAAAATCCTGGTAAAAGAAGAATTGGCATAACAAAACCATTTATTATTCCATATTCTGTTACAATAAAATTTGTAGAATAGCCATTTCTTTTTAAAACGTAAGTTAAAATAATTGGTTCAAAAAAATAAGAAATTGTTCCTATAATTCTTGTTGCAGTTGTTGGAAGGGAGGTTTCTAAAACATTTTTAGAACTTTTAAAACTTGGAATTAAATCTTTTCTTTCGAGTTTAAATGTCTTTGGTAAAAAGAAAATTAAAACAATACTAGATATAAGTTCTGATATAACATTTATTAAAATTAAAGAGGTAGTTGTAAAAATAAGTCCTTGTTTTAAAATATTTGGAAGTATTAATAACATAAATAGAAGTCTTACTATTTGTTCTGCTAAATTACTTACAACATGGGGAACCATTTGTTCTTTTCCAAAAAAGATTCCTCTTAAAATACTAGATAAAGAGTCAAATGGTAAAACTAAGGAAATAGCTAAAATAGGAAGATAAGCGTTTTCATTTTTTAATAAATTAAAGGCAATAAAATGACTTGTTAAAATAAGAAAAATAGTTAAACAAATATTTATAAAGATAGAAATTGGGAGAATTGAAAATAAGATTTTTTTACTACTATCTTTGTTTTCTGCTATAACTTTAGAGATTCCTGTTGAAAAACCAAGTTGACTAATTGCCATCATTAAAGAAAAAGTTGGCATTACAAGCATATATAAACTAACGACTTCAATGCTTGAATTTCTTGTCATAATTATTCGAATTAATATTCCAAGAATTTTAGTAAGTAGACCACCTATCATAAGAATAATTGTACTTTTAATAAATGATTTTCTATTCATAGTAAAATATATGAATTATTTTAAAAAAAAATATATATTTTTTTAAAATCTATGATATACTTATAA
>ONSF01000036.1 GCA_900320425.1 uncultured Eubacteriales bacterium
ACCAGTTGGAACGGTTTTAGGACCTGCAGGAATTAACTTACAAGAATTTTGTACAAAGTATAATGATGCAACAAGAGATAAGATGGGAGATATTGCACCAGTTGAAATTACTATTTATGATGATAGAAGCTTTGACTTTGTAATTAAAACTCCACCTACAGCATTTTTAATAAAGAAATATGCTAAAGTAAATAAAGGTTCTGTTAAAGGAAGAAATGAAATTGTTGGAACTTTATCAGAAGACCAAGTAAAAGAGATTGCTACTATTAAATTACCAGATTTAAATGCATATGACCTTGATGCTGCTATAAGAATAGTAAAAGGTACTGCACTTAATATGGGAATAGATGTAAAATAATTTAATATCATATAGGGAAACCTATGTGGAAGGATTAAGTCCGCTAAAACCACAAGGAGGTAGAAAATGAAAAGAGGAAAAAGATATAAGGAAGCTTTAAGTAAGTTAAATAAAGCAAAAACTTATACAAAAGAAGAAGCAGTTAAGTTGGTAAAAGAGACATCAAATACAAAATTTGATGGAACCATTGAAGTTGCAATGTATTTAAATTTGGATACTAAAAAAGCTGATCAACAATTACGTGGTGCAGTAGTATTACCTCATGGAACAGGAAAAACGAAGAAAGTTTTAGTTATTGCTAAAGGTGATGCAGGAAAAGCTGCAAGAGAAGCTGGGGCTGACTATGTAGGAGACGTTGATATGGTTGAAAAAATCGAAAAAGAAAATTGGTTCGATTTTGATACTTTAATTGCAACACCAGATGCAATGCCACTTTTAGGTAAACTTGGACGTATTCTTGGACCTAAAGGGTTAATGCCAAATCCAAAAACTGGAACAGTAACAACTGATGTTGTAAAAGCAATTAATGATGTTAAATCAGGACGTGTAGAATATAGAACTGATAGTTTTGGAAATGTTCATGGTATTATTGGTAAAGCAAGTTTTGATGAAGAAAAATTACTTGACAACTTAAATACATTTGTAAGTACAATTTTAAAGTTAAAACCAGCAACTGTTAAGGGTGATTATGTTAAAAATATTAGTATATCATCTACAATGGGTCCTGGAATTAAAATAACTGTTAATTCATTTGACAAATAAAAAAAAGATGTTATAATAAGGTAAGTTTATTTGGTGCCAAAGACAGTAGGTTGTTTGTAAATCCTACCGAGGACTAAAAACTAAATTAGTTAGTTAAAAGTCCTCAGTTTGAGGACTTTTTGGTACTTTAAATAAAAAAGTAAGGAGGAAATATGGCAAATCCTAAGATATTAGAACAAAAGCAACTTGTTATTGATGAAATTAAAGAAAAAATTCAAAATTCAAATGGTGTTGTTTTATTTGATTATCGAGGACTTACTGATGCAGAAATTAAAGAATTAAAACATGCGTTAAAAGAAACTGATAGTGAATATAAAGTTTACAAAAATACTTTAATGCATCGTGCACTTAGTGATTTAAATATTAATATTGATGAATATTTAAATGGACCTAGTGCTCTAGCATATAGTAAAGATCAAATTGCTCCTGTTAAAGTACTTGCAAACTTTATGAAAAAACATAAAGCAGTAACTTTAAAAGTAGGACTTATTGATAATCAAGTAACAGATAGCACAGAATTAGAAAAATTATCTACAATTCCATCACGTGAAGGATTACTTACTATGCTTGCTTCTGGAATGCTTGGTATTCCAAAAGATTTAGCAATCTGTTTAGATTTATATTCTAAACAATTAGAAGAAAATAATTAGTTAAAGGGAGGAAATGAAAATGGCAAAATTAACTAGAGATGAATTTATTAGTGCTTTAAAAGAAATGAATTTACTAGAAATTAAAGATTTAGTAGATGCAATGAAAGAAGAATTTGGTGTAGATCCATCAAGTGTTGCTGTAGCAGCACCAGTAGCAGGAGGAGAAGCTGCAGCTGATGAAGGACCAAAAGCCGTAACTGTAACATTAGTAAATGCAGGAGCAGCTAAAGTAAATGTTATCAAAGTAATTAAAGAAATTACAGGTCTTGGATTAAAAGAATCTAAAGATATCGCTGATAACGGTGGAGCTGTTAAAGAAAATATTCCAGTTGAAGAAGCTAACGAAATTAAAGCTAAGTTAGAAGAAGCTGGAGCAGAAGTAGAAGTTAAATAATAAATTCATGATAAAAATCAGTAGAAATACTGGTTTTTTTTGATATTTAACTTTTGTTCTGTAAAAAAAATAGATTATTTAAAAAAAATATCATATAATAAATAAGCAATAAAAGAAAGGAATGAGTTATGGAAGAAAGGCAACCACTTCTTTATGAAGAAAGAAGAATACTATCTTTATATAGACAAATGTTAAGAAAAGAATATGATGTTGAAGAAAAAATTATATATGAAAATAGTGAAGAACTATTGTCTCATATAGAAATGCAAAAGGCTATTTATTTAGCTTATTCCCTGTTGTGGACTAAGGAATATAGTTTTACGTGGTCTTTGTATGGACCTAAATCAAAGGATTTAGAAAAAAAGATTGAGAGGTTAGATAAAAATAAATTAAATATAAAAGATTTTTATTCTCATTTTGATAGTAATATTTATAGTCATGATACAATGTTAAAATTAAATGAATTTTATGATTATGTAAAATTAATAAAATTGGATAAATTTATTAAATTAACTTCTGATATAGTAGAAGAAAAGAATGGAATAGAACTTTTAGCTGATTTATGTTTTATCGAAAATAATCTTTTTCCAAAAGCAATGTTTGAAATAGTAAATCAAGAACTTCAAAAATTAAGACCAAACTTTTCTAATAATGAGTTAAATAGGTTTGCTTGGAAATGTCTTGAAGAATATGAACTTATTAATATACAAAATAAATCTTATGGAAAAGTTAAGAGACTAGAATAGAATTTTAGAAAATTCTACCCTATTTACTAAATTCTTTTTTTTTGTTATAATCTTTATCATAAGGATGTGATTAAATGACATGGGATAGTATTTGGACAATTGTTAGAAATATTTTTGATTTAGCAATTGTATGGATGATATTTTACTATGTATTAAAAAATTTTAAAAATAATGTTAAGATGTCCCTTTTAATAAAAGGAGTATTAATTATTGTTGCAATAAAATTTATAAGTGTATGGTTGAAGTTAATTACTGTTGGATGGCTTTTAGAATATATTATTGAATGGGGACCACTTGCACTTATTATTATCTTTCAACCAGAAATACGTGGAGCACTAGAACAACTTGGAAGAAGCCAATTACTTGGGCGTCATAAAGTACTTACAGTTGATGAAAGAGAAAAACTTGTATATGAGATTATTCAAGCAATTGATTATTGTAGAAAATCGAGAATTGGGGCTTTAATTGTCATAGAACGTGATATTAGTTTATCAGATTATATTGATAAAGCAAAACCTTTGTATGCTGATCTTACCAATGAACTATTAATTTCGATATTTTTCCCAAATAATCCTTTACATGATGGAGCTGTTATTATCGAAGGAGATAAAATTAGTTGTGCTGGAGCAGTATTTCCAACAAGTAATAATATAAAATTAAATAAACGTTTAGGAACACGTCATCGTGCAGCTCTTGGAATTGCTGAGGAAACTGATGCTATAAGTGTTGTTGTATCTGAAGAAACTGGTCGTGTTTCTATTGCCGTAAAAGGAGAACTTTTCTATAACCTTTCTCTTGATGATGCTCGTATGATGCTAATTGATGAATTGCGACCTAAAAGTATCGAAGAAAATATAGATAGTGATGAGGAAGATATTTATGAAGAAGATAATTAAAAAAATATGCCTTTTCATAGGAAAAATTTTAAAAATATTTGATAAAATACTTATTACTCCAATTATGAAAATTTTCTTAATGATTAGAGATTTCTTTGGAAAGAATAATAAAACGATTGAAAAACTATTTAACAATAAACAAGCTATTGTTGTAATATCTTTATTTCTTGCTTTTTTATCTTTTTATATTGTTGATAAAAATTCAAATTATTTAAATAATAGTGCTGAGATATTAAATAATCGTTTTGTAAATGCAATATATAATGAGGAAGCGTATGTTGTCGAAGGACTTCCTGAAAGTGTGGATGTAATATTAATTGGAAGAAAAAGTGATATTTATCTTGCAAAACAACAGCCAAACCAAAAAGTAACGGTTGATTTAAGAGAGTTAACTACTGGAACTCACAGAGTAAATTTAAAATATTCTGGAAATAATAAAATTTCAAGTGTAGAATATAAAATAGATCCAAGTCAAGTAACGGTAGTTATATATGATAAAGTAAGTGCAACAAGAGAGGTAAGTGCAGAACTTGTTCATCGAAATAGCTTAGATTCAAAACTTGATATTAGTGATATTACTTTAAGTAAAAAAGAAGTTACAATTAAAGGTTCAAGCAAGAAACTTGAAAGTGTTGCTTATGTAAAAGCATTAGTTGATATTGATAATTTGGTAGAACCAACTATTGGAAATGCAACGATTAGTAATTGTAAATTAATAGCTTATAACGATTCAGGAGAAATAATTGATGTAGAGATACTTCCGGAAACTGTGGATGCAACTTTAAAGATTACTTCAACAAGTAAAGTAGTTCCAGTTAAAGTAGTTCCAACTGGAGATATAGCTTTAGGTTATGCTATCTCGTCAACTTCAACCAATATTTCAAGTATTACTATATATGGTGATGAGGAAAATTTAAAAAGTATTGAATATCTTCCTGTAAAAGTTGATGTTTCTAACTTATCAAGTAATAAAGAATATAATGTTAATATAGAAAAACCAAATGGAGTACGTGATGTATCAGAAAAAACAGTTCATGTAAAAGTAAATATTGGAAAAGAAGAACAAAAAGAAGTACCTAATATTGGTATTCAAACGATTAACTTAAAAGAGGGATTAGTTGTACAGGCCTTAGGAGAAGAAAATAGTAAAATAACCGTTTTAGTAAAGGGAAGTAAAGAATCACTTGATGCACTAGATTCTTCAAAAATAAATGCTATTGTAGATTTATCAGAGTATACAAATCCTGGAGTGTATGATGTAGAAGTTAAGGTATCAGGAGAAGATTTAAAATTATCTTATACATCTAAAGTAAATAAAATTAAAATTGAAATAAAAAATAAATAAAAAAAAGAAATATCTAGTTTAAATTAACAAGTCTAGATATTTCTTTTTTATCAATTTCAATTGTTTCATATTCATCAAATTGAAATAACTTAGTAGCAATACTAGTTGGTGCATGATTTTTTAAATCATTATATACTACTAATTTATTATTATAATAATCAACAACAGCTTCTAAGTTCATTTCCACATGATATAATTTTCTTTTTAAGTTTAAAAAATCTTTATTTTTTAATAAATCATCATAGTTATCAACGTATTCATTTATTTCATAAGTAGTATTATTTAATATTTTTACTAAATCATCTCTATTACATTCTTTTGAATTAAAATCTAAAAAGTTTTGAAAAGCAGTTTCTTTAATACTTAAATTATTTTTTATAAAATCAATTATTTCTCTATATAATTTATATTTTTGTTTTAATGAATTATTAATATCTTCATTAGACATTTCTACACCAAGAAGTGCATCTTGAATTTTATTTTTACTTATTAAAATTAAAACTATTATAAATATTATTATTAATACTATTATAGAAATTATTAAAATTAACATATTATTCATATTATCACCTAGGATAATTTTATCAAAAAAATAAAATTATTACAACTAGATATTTACAGGTTCTGTGAATTCTATAAAATCAATATATAAATTCCATACCATATAACGTTTATTATTTTTTTTATCAAAAAGTAAAATAAAGTCTTTTCCCCATGCTTCTAAATATCCTTCAAATATTCTATCACACCACTTAACAGAATCAGAAAATGACATATAAATTTTTAGATATTTTCCTTTATTTTTAGATAAAATATCTTCAGAAAAAATACTATCTTTTTCTTCCATCATATTCATACCATTAATCATCATATTATCAGGTGATTTATATGGATTATAACTATAATTATTATTCATAAATTCCTCCTTTTAATTCTATGTTATAGTCTTTAAAAAATACTAAAATTTTGTTATAATAGTTTTTGAAAGAAGAGATATTATGAAAGTAAGTGTAGGAATTAGTAATCATCATGTTCATTTAAATGAAGAAGATTATAAAATTTTATTTGGTAATTTAGAATTATCTGTAAGAAATTACTTGACTCAGCCAGGTCAATTTGCCAGTAATTTAACGGTAGATATAATTGGACCTAAAGGAAAATTGGAAAATTTAAGAGTACTAGGACCTCTTAGAAAATACACTCAAGTAGAGCTTAGTAAAACTGATTCTAGACAATTAGGACTTGAACCTCCAATTCGTGATTCAGGTGATTTAGAAGATGCATGTATTGTAACTATTCAAGGACCAATGGGAAGTATTGAAAGAGCTTCAGCAATTATTGCAACGCGTCATATTCATGTTGATAAAAAGATTCGAGAGGAAAAAGGATTAGTTGGAATAAAAGAGGTAAGTTTAAGAATTTTTGGAGAAAAGTCTGGAATAATTGAGCATGTTCATTTAAAAGATATAGAACCATCTAATTTTGAAGTTCATTTAGATACTGATGATGGGAATGCATTTTTATTGAAAAATCAAGATGAGGTTGAAATTATTTTGTAATATTATTTTGTTTTTTAAAAAAATATGATATATTAATAATAAGGTAGGTGTATGATAAATGAACGAGAGTATTATGGAGAATGTAAAAGAATCTAAATTTGGAATCAATAAATATTTTTTAGCTATAATAAAAGGATTTTTAGAAAAATATATGAATGAAAATTCAAGAATTAATATGATTGATTCTCAAATGATGGTAAAAGCTGGAGATAAATTGGGATCTAGAGAAATTACTTTTTCTTTAAAAGAAGATAGTCTTATAGTTATTGTTGATAGAAATATTGATTTTAGAAAATATCAAGATATTATTGAGTATGATTCTGAAGGAATAATGATGAAGAGAAAAAGTATTAGTTCTTTAATGAAAAAGAATGTGAATAATCTTTTAATAGATAAGCCTAGTATTCTAATTGAAGAATTTGAAAATTTTGGAAATTCAACTCTTAATACAGGAAAAATATTTGATGTTATGGACATTAAAACGATTGAAAGACCAAGTAATTATGGACTTGATGGATTTTATACACATAAAAGAGTGGCTTATGACGATAAAGGAATGATGAAAGGAAATTATATAGAAGGAAAATTTAATGTACTTAAATCGAATAGTTTATCTAATTTAGAATATCCAAATGAAAATGATATTGAAATAATAAAACAAGAAATATTAGATGATTCTATAACTGATTATACATATCCAAGTTCGAGAACTTTATAAAAGTTTAAAAAAAATGAACAATAGTTATTATGAAATGTTCATTTTTTTATTCATTTTTTTCTTTTTTTGATTCTTCTAAATGTTTATATTCGTCAAATACTGTTTGTGTAAATGATGGTTCACTTCCTTTAATATAATATAGAATTTTTTTATGAGTTGTTTCTTCATTTGCAAGATTTCCACTTATGGGATCAACAATTACTCCAACCACATTTTCTGGAATATCGTACCATTTTATATTTTCCACATCCTTTAAATAACTCTCCATGGCATTAGCCCAAATTTTTTTAGAATATTTGAAGTCATTATTAGTCATAGGTTTATTATCATCGTATCCAATCCAAATTGAAGTTGTAACACTAGGATTAAATCCTATAATCCAGTTATCAGTATCAGTTGAACCTGATTTTATTCCATATTCATGAGTTAGAAGTGAAGAAATAGAAATATTGGTTGGATAGGCGTAATCTATCATATTATAGTCATATGTGCCTTTTAATAAATCATTTAAAATAAAAGTTATACTCTTATTTAATACTACATCACTTGTATCTTGATGTTCATATAAAACTGTACCATTAATATCGGTGATTTTTTCAATAAAAAATGGTTCGTGTTTGATTCCAAGACTTGCAAGTGTTGCATATGCATTGGTTATTTCTAAAGGAGTTAATTCTACGGTTCCAAGAGGAAGCGATACAATTTCATTTAGAGGAGTTTTTATTCCTACTCTTTTAGCGGTATTTACTAAATTTTCACTTCCCAAAAATAAATGCGTTTTAATAGCATATATATTATCTGAAACAGCAATAGCTGCTGCCATACTGATTGGTTTGTTCGGATATATATTGTTATAATTTTTAGGAGCATAGGTATTATTATTACCAATTTGAAAGGTTGTTTCTTGTGATAAAAAAGAAGTACTTGCCGTAAAACCATTTTCAAGAGCATTATAATATAAAAAAGGCTTCATGATAGAACCAACTTGTCGTTTAGCATTAAGTGCACGATTAAATTCAGATTTATGAAAATTTCGACCTCCCACAAGTCCAATTACTCCACCATTTTCTGGATTTATCATTACACCGCTTACTTCGATTTCATCATTATCTAAAATATTTTGATTTATACTTTCTTCTAAACTTCTTTGAGCCTTTAAATCAAGCGTTGTATAAATTTTTAAGCCTCCATGTTCGAGTTGGGTTTTAATAACTGTTCCCAAACTCTCTAATTCTTTTAAAACGGCATCTTGAAAATACATAATAGTATTTAAATTTAATTTATCTTTCTTTCCATAATAAGTTAAATGTTGATTTTTGGCTTCATTATATTCTTCTTCGGTTATAATTTTATTTTTTAACATGGTATTTAAAATATAAATTTGCCTTTCTTTGGCAATTTTTTCATTTATTAAGGGAGAATAATTTGAAGGAGACTTAGGAATCCCTACAAGCATAGAAGATTCAGCAAGAGTTAAATCTTTGGCATTTTTATTAAAATAAAATCTACTTGCATTTTCAATTCCATACATTCCATGTCCATAATTAATACAATTTAAATATCCTTCTAATATTTCATCTTTTGAATAATCAGATTCAATTTGAATCGTATACCAAACTTCTTTTAATTTTCTTTGCCAAGTTTTATCAAAGTCTAAAAATAAATTTTTAGCAAATTGTTGAGTAATTGTTGATGCACCTTCTTTATAACTTCCGTTTATTAAATTTATATAAGCAGCTTTTATTATTCTTAATAAATTAAAACCATGATGTTCATAAAAATTTTTATCCTCAATTGTTATAGTAGCATTTTTTAAATAAGGACTAATATTAGATAGATTTACCCATTCACTTGTTCCATTACCTTGAAAGAAAACTTCTTCTTCTTTATCATATAAATAATAACTTCCAGTTTTTTTTATTTCAATTTTAGGATTAAGTTTAGCATATAAATAGACTCCACCTATAAGAAATATTCCTATAAAAAAAAGAAATATAGTAATCTTAATAAATCGTTTTAGAAACTTCATTTTATCACCTAATTTTATTATCTTCAAAAAAATATAAAAATATGTGTAAAAAATTATCTATTTGTGGTATAATGCTTGTCGATATGAATTATTTATTCAAATTGGTGATATATGGGAAAAGTAAATTTATTAGTAAAATACTGTTTAATAAATGAGAGTATGGAATACAATATAAAAGGAATTTATCAAAACAATAAGTTGATTTTTAAAGATTTAGAAAATACTATGATACTTGATTTAAAAGGAAATGTTTTAGAAAGAAAAAAAGATAACAAAACTATTGTTTTAGATTTTAATAAAAAAAATGGTATTATTATAGATAATTCTTATAAACTAAATATTGATATTGATGTAATAGAATTAAAAAATAAAAAAAATAATTTTTATGTAAAATATAAAATAGAAGATAATTCTTTTGAAATAGAAATTAATATTTTATAGGAGGATAGAATGAAAGAATTAAAAAAAGAGGATATTGAGAACTTATCATATAAAGATATTGCTTTCTTAATGCTAGAAAAAGAAAAAAAAGGAATAAATACCTTGGATTTATTTACAAAGATGGTAAACCTTTTAGAACTTCCAAGTGTTACTATTGAAAATAAAATAGCTGATTTTTATACAACTCTTGCAACGGATAAAAGGTTTATTTTAGTAGATGGAGTATGGGATTTAAGAAAAAGACATACATCTGATAAAATTATTGTAGATGAAACTGAAGAAGAAGATGAGACGGAACTTGATGATTTAAGAGATGATTTAGATAGTGTGGAAGATGAATACGGAGATGAATATACAGACGATGTGGATTCTGATTTTGATGATTCTAACGACGATGATTTAGCTGATTTAGTTGTACTTGACGAAGAAGATTTAAATGAATAATCAGGAGGAATTATGATTGAAAGATTAGAGTTAACTGAAAAAAGATACCAAGAAATACAAAATTTATTAATGGAACCTGATATCATAAGTGATATAAAAAAATCAAAAGAATTATCCATTGAAGCATCAAATTTAGAAGATATTGTTAATTGTTATAAAAAGTATAAGCAAGTTTTAAGTGATTTAGAAGAAGCACGTAGTATGATGAAGGATATTGAATTAAAAGATTTTGCTATTGAAGAAGAAAATAGATTAATAAAAGAAAAAGAAGAGTTAGATCATGAACTTGAAGTATTATTAATTCCCAAAGATAAAAATGATTCCAAAAATGTTATTATGGAAATCCGTGGTGCAGCTGGAGGAGATGAAGGAAATATCTTTGCTGGAGATTTATTTAGGATGTATGAAAAATATGCTCTTAAAAGTGGTTTTCAAGTTGAAGTATTAAATTCAATAGATGGTGCAAGTGGAGGATTTACAATTATTGAATTTATGGTAAAAGGTAAAAATGTATATTCGAAGCTAAAATATGAAAGTGGATCTCATAGAGTGCAACGTGTTCCTGTTACAGAAGCAAATGGAAGAATTCAAACCTCAACGGCAACGGTTTTAGTTATGCCTGAAGCAGAAGATTTAGATATTGATATTAAAGAAAGCGATATCAGAGTAGATATTACAAGAAGTAGTGGAGCAGGAGGACAACATGTAAATACAACTGATAGTGCTGTTCGTATGACTCATATTCCAACGGGAATTGTGGTATTTAGTCAAACTCAAAGAAGTCAAATTCAAAATAGAGAAAAAGCTTATCAAATTTTAAAAAGTAGAGTATATGATTATTATCAACAAATTGAAGAAGAAAAAAATGGAAAAGAAAGAAAGAGTAAAATTGGAACTGGAGATAGATCAGAAAAAATTAGAACTTATAATTATCCCCAAAATCGAGTTACTGATCATAGAATAGGATTTACAACTAAACAACTTGATAGGGTTATGGAAGGTGAACTTGATGAAATTATTGAAGCTTTAATTATGGAAGATCAAAAAAGAAAACTTGAGGGTGAAAGTGACAGTTAAAGAATTATTATTAGAAGCAAATAAAAAGATTCATAAAGATCAAAGTAAATTAATACTTGCAACTCTTTTAAACTATGATTATTTAGAATTAAGCCTTCATCTAGAAGATATTGTCTCAAAAGAAATAAATGATAAATTTTTAAAATGTATAGAACATATAAAAATGGGAGTTCCTATTCAATATGCTCTTAATTCTGTTAACTTTTATGGACTTGAATTTTATGTTGATGAAAGAGTTTTAATACCTAGATTTGAAACTGAAGAGTTAGTTTACAATACTAATTTATATCTAAAAAAATATTTTGATAAAGAGTCAAATGTTTTAGATTTGTGTTCAGGATCTGGTTGTATAGGACTTACTTTAAAGTATTTAAATCCAAATTTAAATGTTACCTTAAGTGATTTATCTTTATATGCATTAGAAGTTGCTGATATTAACAAAGAAAAATTAAATTTAGATGTTAATTTAATAGCATCAGATTTATTTCAAGAAATAACTTCTAAATTTGATGTTATTATATCGAATCCACCTTATGTTTCAAAAAATGATGAAATAGATGAATTGGTAGTAAATAATGAACCTTCTATAGCATTATTTGCAGATGATGATGGTTTAGAATTTTATGAAAGAATATTAAAAGATTCTAAAAATTATTTAAATGATAAATATCTACTTGCTTTTGAAATAGGTGAAAGTCAAAAAGATAAAGTTTTAGAACTTATATCTAAATATTTAAAAGATGTAAAGGTTATTACTAAAAAAGATATGTCAGGAAGGGATAGAATGATATTTATATTTAAAAATGTTGATATATATGAATAAAATAAATAAAATCACTCATTATGTAAGTAAAGGGTGATTTTTTTGAAAACAAAAACAATATTTTTAATAATAATTGCAATAATAATACTTATACTTGTTAAAAATAAACAAGAAAGAATTGTAATACCAAAAGAATCTATTAGAATTCGAATTATTCCTAATAGTAATGAAGAAATTGATATTAATGAAAAGATTAATATTCAAAAAAATGTAGAGAAACAACTATATTTACTATTAAAAAATGCTAAAACAATCGAAGAAGCTAGAGAAATAATTAATAATAATTTGGATAACTTGAATTTAATAATTGATGATATAACTAATGAATCTCATTCTATAAAATTTGGTCAAAACTATTTTCCAAAAAAAGAATATAAAGGAGTAATATATGATGAAGGTAATTATGAGTCTTTAGTTATTACTTTAGGTCATGGTGTTGGAGATAATTGGTGGTGTGTGTTATTTCCTCCTCTTTGTATGATTGAAGAAAATGATACAACTAAAGATGTTGAATATCAATTTTTAGTTAAAGAGCTAATTGATAAATATTTGACAAATAAGTCATTTTAGTGTATAATATGGGCGTCTTTATTTAAGGGGGAAGATGTATGAAAAATTATATAAAAAAAATAGTTGTATCTACAAATGATGATAACACCATAAAAGGAATTCTTGTTATAAGAGAAAATAGTGTAGAAAAATACGGTTATAAGGAAGAAACAAATAAACCACTGGAAGATATTTATTCTGAAAGTGTTGTAGAACTTATAAATCAAAATAAGGAAAAATATGAAGGATTAAAAAATCAACAAATTGTTAATATTTTAAATGACGAAGGAAAAATATTAGTAAACGAAAATTATATGATGAAAATTACTGAGTATGTTGAACCTATAAAATTTGTTGTATCTTATGAAAATCAAGATGTTGAAGTAAAAGAAGAAGGATTAGATACTGACGAATATAATGAAGAATATAGAAATTATTTAGAAGATTTATGTGATACTTATAATATTCCTTTTGATAATATAGAAGAAGCAATTAATACTTTAACTACTTTAGGATTATATGAAAAGAAAGTACCTAAAAAGGAATTAGTAACGGTTTTGAAAGAAAATAAAGTTAAAAATTTTATTGCAAACCATAGTGTCATATCTAAACTTGTTGGAGCCGGACTTTTACTAGCACTTGTTGCAGTAGGTGCTAAATCATGTAGTAAACAAAAAGAAAATGATAATACTAAAAATATTATTTCGTTTGAATCTCAAGCAACTCCTGCACCAACTTCTACTCCATATGAGGAAGTTTTAGAAAAAGATGAATTTGTTTTTATAGAAGAAACAACTCCTGAACCAACAATTGTACCAAAAGAAATATCATTTGACAATGAAGATTCTTATTTTTCTGATTTAGTTAAACCAAGTAGTGATGTTGTAGTAATGAAAGATTTGGCTGGTAGAGAATATGGAAATGATTATATATCTGTAGAATCTTTAATAGAGATTAGAAATCAAAATATTGATAGTATTGAAAATAGAATTCAAAGCAATATAGAAATTGAAGATACAGGAATGTATATTTATTTCGAAAATTTATTTAATGATTTTGATTTAACGGAAAAAGCCTATGTAAAATATTTTTCTATGATGGGAAATGAAATTATTAATCGTGGATATGATAACAATATATATAGAGCCGATCGTGGAGTACAATTTTATTCTAAATTATCTTGTACTGAAGTTGTAAGACTTATTAGAAATAATCAACCTCTTAAAATGAATATTTATGGACAAGAACAATATGTATATTTTAGTAATCTATCTCGTGAGGCCAAAGAAGTAATATTATATATTGTATGGTCAAATTATACTTGTTTAAATAGAAATTCTGATGAATACTTTGAAGAAGATCAATACAAATTACATGAAAATGCTACAGTTCCTGAAATAGAATATGGACAAGAAGTATTTTCTAAAGCTGATATTGCTGATATTATTACCAGAGCTTATGATAAATTAAGTTATTCAAAATAAAATAGCACTTAGTGCTATTTTATTTTAAAGCTAAAAACATAGTTATAACAGCAAATGTATTATTTAGTATATGAATTAAAATTGGATAAACAATATTTTTATTGGTTTTTAGGTAAGTATAAGCTAAACAAAAACCAATTATTATATATAAAATAGTGGCAATTCCTACTCCATGCATAATTGCAAATATAAAAGTTGATAATAGTAAAAATATGGTTTTATTTTCAATAGCTGATCCAATAGAATATCTAAATACAAATTCTTCAATAAATGGTGCAAATAATACAATATCTAAAGTAGTAAATATTTTATATTTTAAAAATATATCGTTTAAAGTATTTTGATTATCCATATTTACATTTAAATGTTCAAATAAGGTTGAAATACCAAAATTTAAAAGAATTAATATAAATGAAATAATAATAGTAAATATTAAATTCTTTTTGGTTATTTTTAGCATATCTTCTTTTATTCTTTTATAATAAAGAAAAATTAGTACTATAAAGATTAAGGATTGAGGAATTAATTGTATTATAGTCATATCTAGTTCAATTTTTAAAATGGCAAAAATAATTCCTAAAATAAATGATGCTCCAACAGTTATTCCAAAATAAATCCAAATAGGAAGTAAATCACTTTTTAGGTTTTGTTTATTTTCTTTTTCTAAATTCATTATTAATATCCTACTTTCTAGATATATTATAACTAATCGAGCATAATTGTCAATTATTATTTTTGACAATTTTCATGTTTTGTAGTATTCTTTACTTGGTGGTATTATGTTTGTAAATGGCAAAGATATGCTCTATAAAGCAAAGCAAGAAGGTAAAGCAATTTTTCAATTTAATATCAACAATTTAGAATGGACGAAAGCAATCTTAGAAGAGTGTGATAGATTAAAGGCCCCAGTTATTTTAGGTGCAAGTTGTAGTGCAGTTAGTTATATGGGTGGATATAATGTTGTAGTATCTTTAGTAAGGTCTTTGATTTTGGATTTAAATATTCAAATTGATGTATGTTTACATCTTGATCATGCCAAAAGTTTTGAATCTTGTAAAAAGGCTATAGATGCGGGATTTTCATCTGTTATGATAGATTTATCAACCAAATCTTTTGAAGAAAATATTAAGGTTACCAAAGAAGTTTTAGAATATGCCAAATCCAGAGATGTTTTGGTTGAAGCAGAACTAGGAGTTATGGGATCATTTTCTAGTCAAGTAATTACATCTTCATCTAAAACCAATGTAATAGATTGTATAAAATTTATAGAAGAAACAAATGTAGATACTCTTGCAGCAAGTGTTGGAAGTATTCATGGTCCTTACAAAGGAGACTTAAATATAGACTATAAATTAATTGAAAATATAGCTTTGAATACTTCAATACCTCTTGTATTACATGGAGGTTCAGGACTTTCTAATGAAGTATTAAAAAAATGTGTTAAAGCAGGAATTACTAAAATAAATATAAACTCCGATTTACAAGAAGTATGGAGTAAATCAGTTCGAGATTTTATAAGAGAAAATAAAGAGATGATAGATCCAAGAAAAATAATTGAAAGTGGAATAGATTCATTAAAACAAGAAATTAATTATAAAATGAACATAAATAAGTAAAAAAAATAGAATATAGTGGTGGTAGTATGAAAGTATTAAAAATAAAAGGAAATGAATTATTAAATGGAACAATTCGTATAAGTGGTGCTAAAAATAGTGCTGTTGCTCTTATTCCCGGAGCATTACTTGGAGATGGAAAAATAACATTATGTAATGTTCCAAATATATTAGATATAGATGCTTTAGAAGAAACATTAAAGTATTTAAATGTTAAAGTGAAACGTGCAAGTGAAAGTATGATAATAGATACCAAAACTTTAGAAAATAAACCTATTCCATATGAATTATCAAGTAGACTTCGTGCTTCTTATTATTTTATGGCAGTTCTACTTGCAAAATTTCATTATATGGAAATGAGTTTTCCTGGAGGATGTACAATAGGAAAACGTCCAATTGATCAAACTTTAAAAGCATTTAAAGCATTTGGAGCTGAAGTTATTGAAGAAGAAACAAAATTTATTATTAAAGCAGAAAAATTAGTTGGTGCTAATATTGAATTAGCAATGCCTAGTGTTGGTGCAACAATAAATTCTATTTTAGTTGGAGTTCTTTCAAGTGGAAGAACGGTTATTAAAAATGTTGCAAAAGAACCAGAAATTATCGATTTATGTGATATGTTAAGAAAAATGGGAGCCAAAATAGATGGAGATGGAACTAGTGTAATTTCAATAACTGGAGTAACTAATCTTTCAGGATGTAATCATGATATTATTCCTGATAGAATAGAGGCTGGAACTTATACTATAATTGGTGCTTTGATGGGATCTCATTTAAAAATTGATAATATTATTCCAAATCATATAAAATCTTTAACGGATACTTTAGAAAAAATGGGATGTAATATTGAAATTTATAATGATTATTTGATAGTTGATAATCAAAATTCTTTAAAAAAGATTAACATTAAAACAGATTATTATCCTGGCTTTCCAACAGATTTACAACAACCATTTACAACTCTTTTAACTCAGTGTGATGGAATATCTCATATAGAAGAAAATATTTGGGAAAATCGTTTTATGAATATCCCTTATTTAAATAAAATGGGAGCAAGTATAGAAATAGAAGGAAATAAATGTATTGTTAAAGGCAAAACTAAATTAAAAGGATCAATTGTTGTTGCAACAGATCTTAGGGCTGGTGCTTCACTTCTTGTTGCAGGATTAATTGCTGAGGGGGAAACCACTATTAAAGAAATCAATCATCTTTTAAGAGGATACGAGGAAATAGTAGAAAAATTGACAAACGTAGGTGCTAAAATAGAGATTAAAGAAATATAATATATTGCTTTAATCTTTTTTTGGGAGGTTTTATGAAAAAGTTATTAATTCTAATACTTCTTGTCTTTTTAGTATTTATAATTTATAAGAGTAATGAAGATCATTTAATTGATTATATGGTAATAGGAGATTCTATGGCTCTAGGAATGAATTCATATGGAAATAAAACCTTTGGTTATAATGATTATTTAAAAAACTATTTAGAAAATAATAATTTAATTCACAAATATAACGATTATTTTGTAAAAAGTAATTATAAAATAAATGAATTAAATAATGATATTATAAATAATAAAAATATTTTATATAATGATAAAAATTACAGTATAAAAAAAGAACTTCGAGAAGCCGATTTAGTAACTATATCTATTGGCATGGATGAAATAGTTGATTTAATTAATAATGATAATTTAAAAGAATTTAATAAAATAAAGAAAAAATTAGACGGAATATCGTATGATATGGACAATTTAATTAAAAATATTACTTCTTTATCAAAATCGAAAATTATTTTAATAGGATATTATAATCCTTATAAAAATTATAATATAGATGTTGAGAAAATATTTTCTTACTTATCAGATAAATATTCTACTATTGCTAAAAAATATTCAATTAATTATGTTGATATTTACAAAATAATAAAAAAAGATAAAACCTTTTTACCAAATAAACTTGATTATCATTTAACAAGTCGAGGTTATTTAGAAATTGCAAAAGAAATAATTAATAAAAATAATTTATAAATTAATTAAAAGTTTTTTGTAATAATACTAAAAAATTAATTATTTTGAAATTAAAAAAAATGATACAAAATTCAGATATTTACAAAAATTACTTGATTTTCAAGTATTTTCTTGTTATACTACTTGAGAAATATTTATTACTATGGTTTTATCCATGGCGAAAGGAGATTAATATGAAAAAAAATATTCATCCAGAAAACTATGAAGTTACTGTTACTTGTGCATGTGGCAATACATTTAAAGCCGTTTCAACTAAAAAAGAAATTAATGTAGAAGTTTGTTCAAAATGTCATCCATTTTATACTGGAAAACAAAGTAGAGCATCTCGTGCTGGACGTGTAGATAAGTTTAATAAGAAATATGGATTTGAAACAAAAGAGGCATAATGCCTTTTTTTTTTGTTTAAAATTTGGTAAAATAAAATTGGTGATAATATGAAAAAAATTAAATTAGGTTTTGCATCAGACCATCGTGGATATGAACTTAAAGAAAAATTAATTGCTTATTTTAAATTGCAGGAAGATATTTTAGATATTACCGATTGTGGCACCAATTCTCTTAATTCTTGTGATTATCCTGATTATGCATATTTACTTGGTCGTGAACTAGAAACTAATGGAGTTGATTTTGGAATTGCTATATGTGGATCTGGGATTGGCATAGGAATTGCTTTAAACAAGATGAAAGGAGTATACTGTGCTAAAGTAAATAATGCTTTAGAAGCAAAATATACTAGACTTGATAATAATACCAATGCAGTAAGCTTTAGTGGCGATACTTCATTTTCTGAAGCAATAAGAATTGTTGATACTTTTATTCATACAGATTTTTCTTCTGAAGAAAGACATAAAAAACGAATAGAAAAAGTAAAAAGAATTGAGGAGAATATATATGACTAAATTTATCTTATATGTTCTTGTTACCATTTTATCAGTTTGGGCATTAGATGGAATAAATATTAATTTTATTTTTAAAAAAGGACAAATTATGAAAGCAAGAGTTGCTTATTTTCTTATTCTATTATCTATTATATACTTGGTAACTAATTTTATTTATGATTTTATTTATATAAAAATTTTTTAAAAAATGGTATAAATTGCTTTATCTCGGAAATACTTTAAATGAGGTGAATAATATGAAATTAAAATCCTTTGTATTTCCAACATTATATGTTTTTCTAATTTTTACATTAGTGATAGGATTATATTTTACAAGTCGAGCAATGAATGTTGATGTAGATGATTCTTTGGAAGAAGTAACTTATGTTTCTAATGTTATTTTAAATGACATTGTACCTGTTTTTAATATGGATGCTGTTGTTTGTAATCCTTATAATCAAGAAAATATTCGTATTGCAAGATATTATTATAATATGGAAGATGATGTAGAAAGACAAAAAGAATCTTTGGTTTATTATGATAATACTTATATGCCAAATACAGGAATTGATTATGTAGGAGATGAAAAATTTGAAGTATTATCCATTATGAATGGAAGTGTTATAGATATAAAAGAAGATGAGATGCTTGGAAAGATTGTTGAAATAAGACATGATAATAATATAATTTCATCTTATGCAGGATTTTCTGAAATAACCGTTCAAAAAGGAGAAACAGTTCAGCTTGGAAGTAAAATTGGAATAAGTGGTACAAATAAAATTAATGAAAGTTTGGGAAATCATATTCATTTAGAGATTTATAAAGATGGAATTAATGTTGATCCTTTAAAAATAATTGGACAAAAAATTGGTGATTTTTAATCACTTTTTTTCATATTTTGAAAAATTATGGTAATAATATTTTTAGAGGTGAATTATGAAAGATATTGGGATAGATTTAGGTACTGCAAATATTTTAATATATATAAAAGGACAAGGCATAGTTTTAAATGAACCAAGTGTTGTTGCAATTGATACAGAAACTAAGCTTCCTCTTGCCTTTGGGGTAGAGGCTAATCAAATGCTTGGAAAAACTCCTTTTAAAGTTCGTGCTATTAAACCTATGAAAGATGGAGTAATAGCTGATTTTGAAATAACTGAGATGATGCTTGATTATTTTATTAATAAAGTAAAAGCACGTGGGATGTTTAAAAAACCAAGAATTATTATCTGTTGTCCTGCTGATACTACACCAGTTGAAAAAAATGCCATAAAGGAAGCAGCCGAAAAATTAGGTGCTAAAAAAGTTTATTTAGAAGAAGAACCTAAAGCTGCTGCAATTGGAGTAGGACTTGATATATCAAAGCCAAATGGAAATATGGTTATTGATATAGGTGGAGGAACAACGGATATTGCCGTATTATCTCTTGGAGGAATTGTGGTATCAAAATCTTTAAAAATAGCCGGTAATGTTTTTGATAACGATATAAAAGAATATATAAAAAATAAATATCGACTTTTAATTGGAGATAGAACTGCTGGAAATATTAAACATGAAATAGGATCTGTTTACGAAAGCGATGAAACTTTAGAAATGGAAGTAAGAGGTCGAGATTTAGAGACAGGACTACCAAGTATTATTACCATCAATAGTTTAGAAATTGAAGAATCTTTAAAAGATAATATTAGTAAGATTATTACAGCAACCAAAATGGTTTTAGAAGATACTCCGCCTGAACTTTCTGCAGACATTATTGAAAATGGAGCGGTTTTAACTGGAGGAGGATCTTTAATTAAAGGATTAAAAGAATTATTTGAAGATGAATTACAAATTCCTATTTATTTAGCAGAAAGTCCATTAACAAGTGTTGCTGAAGGGACTGGGATTATGCTTGATAATTTAGATTTACTCGATTAAATAAAATATTTAAACTAAAATTATAGAAAATGCTAGTAATTCCTTTAAAAATAAAGAAATTACTAGTTTTTTTTTTTATAAAATGATATAATTTTTTTGGAGGGATTATTATGTTTAATAATACAATTTTATATTCTTTAAAAGTGATTTTTTTCACATTTATTCTGTCGGCCCTTGCAACTCCTGTTGTAAAAAAAATAGCAGTTCATGTTGATGCAATGGATATTCCAAATGAAAGAAAAGTTCATTCTAAACCTATGCCACGTCTAGGAGGAATCGCAATTTTTTTTGCCTTTTTAGTTGGATATATGTTATTTGGAGAAAATACAATTCAAATGAATTCAATTTTAATTGGAAGTTTTATTATTTTGTTAACGGGAATTATAGATGATATTAATCCACTAACTCCGAAAGATAAATTACTAGGACAATTATTATCTGCTGCAGTGATTGTTTTTTATGGTGAAATTCTTTTAAGTAATATTACTTTCTTTGGATTAGATATTCGGTTTGGAGTATTTTCATATCCTATTACAATGCTTTTTATTATTGCTTGTATGAATATTATTAATTTAATCGATGGACTAGATGGTCTCGCAAGTGGAATATCGTCAATATTTTTTACAACTATTATTGTTATTTGTTTTTTTCAAGGAAGGACAATAGGACTTGATTATAATCTAACTTTAATAATGCTGGGAAGTACATTGGGATTTTTGCTTCATAATTTTTATCCTGCTAAAATATTTTTAGGAGACTCTGGTGCTTTATTTTTAGGATTTATTATTGCAATTATTTCTCTTCTTGGATTTAAAGGAACTATTTTAACTTCTGTATTTATTCCATTATTAATATTAGCTGTTCCAATTCTTGATACTTTATTTGCTATTTTAAGACGATTTGTTCATCATCAAAAAATAAGTAATGCAGATAAACTTCATTTACATCACCAACTTCTTGGAATGAAATTTTCTCATCGTAATACAGTATTAATTATTTATGCTGTAAACATTTTATTTGCAATTGCATCTGTTTTCTATTTGCTTGGTGAAGAAATTAATATTTATATTAGAATAGGTGTTTATTTAATTTTATTTATTTTGGTTTTTTGGTTTATAAATAAAACTAATATTATTACCGAAAAAAAAATAGTATTACCTAAAAAAAGAAAATAATTTCGTGGAGGAAATATGATTAATTTTATTATTTACGAAGACGAAGAATATTTTTTTGAACTATATAAAAAAGTAATCCATAAATTTATGGGAAAAAATGATGATCTTTATAAAATTTATCATTTTAGAGAATATAGTGAAAAACTTTTGAATTTTATAAAGAAATTAAGTGGTCAAAATATTTATGTTCTAGACATTGAAGTAAAAGGTAAATCAGGACTTGATTTAGCACGTGAAATTAGAACTATTAGAAAAAGAATTGATGATCAAATTATTATTGCAACAGCTCATCAAGATTTAGTTGAAAATGCATTTCATAAAAAGTTATTGATGGTCGATTTTATATCAAAATTTGATTCTTTAGAAGATAGATTATTATTATGTTTTCGTGAAAGTTATGAGTATTTTAATGAAAATAAGTTTTTATCATATAAACAAGATAGTGAAATAATTAGAATTCCATATGATGATATTTTATTTATTGAAAAAGATAAATATGAAGAATGCCTCTATATTGAAACAAGAGATGATAGATTTAAGTATAAAGGAAACATTGCTAAAATAGAAAAAGAATTAAAAGATGATAAAAGATTTTTTAAGACTCATAGGAGTTGTATAGTAAATGTTTTTAAGATTACCAAATTAAATACTAGTATTCCAGAGATATGGTTTTATGAAAAATCAACAAATTGTCTATCACGGGATAAGAAAAAAGAACTTGAAAATATGTGTCTTGTTAATATCAATTTAAGGAGGAATTAATATGAATTTCAGTTATGATCTAAAAACATGGATAGAATATATTATAGGAGGATTTGCTTGTTGTTTAGGTATGTTTTTAACCGAAAAAACATTATTGGAAATTAAATTCAATGAGATTAAATGGACAAGATATTTATTTCTGATTCCTTTCTCACTTTTTATAGTAATTAATACTTTAATTTTTGATAGTATTGCTAAAATATTTGGAAGTTTTATTATATTGTATTTAATTATTACATTAATTTTTAAAAAAAGTTCAGTTGATAGTGTTTTATATGGATTAGTAACTTATATATTGTTTATATTATCGGAAATTGCTATTTTAATGTTTGCCGTATTAATAGAATCTATTTTTGTTGGAAATGTTGAAGTAATGTTTTTTGCAAAGACTATTATTATAAATGTTGGTGTTGCATTATTAAGTGTTATATGTGCAAAAATACTTAAAAATAAAATAAAAAAATTAGTTAATATATTAAATAAAAATAGAATTATATATATTGTTATTTTAGGAATAGTTGCAATTTTTGTTCTTATTTCATCTTTATATAGCTTATATATAAACAAATGGCAAATTAATTATAAATTTATATTAAATACTGTTATAATAATTGGCTGCCTAACTTTGGTTATTGTATTGTTAAAACAATATTTACAAAATAAAGAAATAAACGATAAATATATATTATTAAAAGATTACCTCAAAACTTCAGCTGAATTAATTGAAAAATATTCTTCGACTGTTCATAAATATAAAAATAATTTAATTGCTATAAAAGGATATTTAAAATCTGATTTAAAGGATGCTGATGAATATATAGATAATTTACTTGGAGATTATAAAGACAATAAATATAATTGGTTTCGAAAAATTAATTATATACAACTTGATTCTATAAGATATTTAATATATTACAAGTTATCCAAAGCAGAAAGTGAAAATTTAAAAATTACAGTTGATGTAAGTAATGATATAAAAAAATATGAAAATGAAATATTTACTGTTAAAGAAAGTAATATTTTATTAGAAATAATAGGAGAATATTTTGATAATGCTATATATGCAAGTAGTGAATCAAAAGAAAAAGAATTAAATTTTATGTTATATGGAGAAAATAATCAATTAAAATTTGTAATTGCTAATACATATAAAGGTCATATAGATTTATCTTTGATTATAAAGAATGGATATACAACAAAAGGTAAAGGTCATGGATTAGGACTATATGACATTGAGAAAACATTAAAAAAGAATGAATGGTTGAAAGCGAAATATGAATTAATGGATAATTATTTTATAACTACATTTAGTATTTTTATAAATAAAGAGAGTATCGAAAAATTACATAACTAATTTCTCGATATTTTTTAATAAAAAAAACCGAAAATTAAATAATTTTCGGTAATCAATTATGTCGTATTATTTGTTTAACATTGATTTTGGCATTGATGGTTCATCAAATACAACTATCCAACATCCAGTAGTTGCAAATCCTGAAACAAGTAGTCCAACTGCTCCAAGAGCCATAGCTAAATATTTTTTCATTATTTCCCTCCTTTTTTATATATAACATTAAGATATTTACTTATAATTTTTATAGTTATTATAAGATAAGTTAAATATCTTATATGTTATAGGCAATATTAAGATTGTTTCTAGTAGAAGTGCAAAGGTGAGCATATTTTTAAATAATATATTTTTTATTATAAATATCAAGGTTATATATATTGAACTAAGTATAATAGCTAAAACTTTATATATTTTTCTTTTTTGAGGATTAATTAATGGTCTTTTTATTGTATCTGCTGGTGCATATAATACAAAAGATACCAATGTTATTATAGATACTACAATATGAAATAAAAGTGGAAATTCGACATTTACACATAAATATGGTATAAGTAGAAATGATATACTAGATGAAATCCAACACCAAAGACTTTTTGAAGCATGAAGTCCAAATGCAAATGCTCTTAATATGTTGAATAATATTAAAAATAAAATTGCTTCTTTAAATAAACCAAGTAGTGCAGAAATTGAGAGAATTACTACTACTTTTGATAGCGTTAGATATATTCCTTCAAGTCCATATTTTATTTCTTCTAATTGTTCTTCATTATATTTATTTGTTCCAGATACTAAATTCATCGAATTATTGATGACAAAATTTTTAATCATATTTTCTATCACCATAGACATTTTATCTAAACTTAGATATTTTTGTGAGAAAAAGTTAAAAAAGGTAAAAAATTAATTTGTTTTGAAATAAATTTTTCCAAATATGAATATTTTTGCAAAAAAATATATAAAATTAACAATTTTATAAAAGTTTAAAAAAAGTATATAAAAGTTTGATAACATTGTCTTGCTAGCAAAATTTTGTAGATCTACTGAAAAATATTTAAAGAAGGAGAGATTAGAACGTGGTAAGAGGTAGAGTTAAGTGGTTTAACAATGAAAAGGGGTATGGCTTTATTGAATTTACTGATAAGGAGGACATATTTGTTCATTATTCAGCAATTAATCAAGAAGGATATAAAACTTTGCAAGAAGGGCAGTATGTAGAGTTCAATCTTTTAGAAACATCAAAAGGGTACCAAGCATTAAATGTTTCAGTAGTAAAACCGGAAACGGTTAGTTAAGTAGTAAAATAAAAAACTATTTAGGATAGTTTTTTTTCTTTTTCTGTGATATACTAAGATTACAAAGGAGAGTGAATGTATGGAAGTTAAAATTCGTGGTAATAAAATAGAGATTACCGATTCTATGAAGGAGTATGTTAAAGAAAAACTTTCGAAACTTGAAAAGTATTCTTTAGAAGAATTTACGGCAAATGTATTAGTTAAGGTTCGTAATTTTACTCAAAAAGTAGAAGTAACTATTCCGCTTAAAACATTAATTTTAAGAGCTGAAGAAGAAGCAGAAGATTTTTATTCTGCAGTTGATTTAGTTATTAATAAATTAGAAAGGCAAATTAGAAAAAATAAAACTAAATTAAAGAAAAAAGAAAAATCGGGAATAAAAGAATTTAATATAGATAGTATAATAGATATTCCAGAAGATAAAGAAATAGAGATAAAGAGAAAAAAAATTGAGATTAAGCCAATGAATTTAGAGGAAGCAATACTTCAAATGGAATTATTAGGACATAATTTTTATATGTATAAAGATAGTGATTTAAATAGTATTTGTTTAGTTTATAAAAGAAAAAGTGGCGGATACGGAGTTATTGAAGGAGAATAGTTTCCTAAAATTAATTTAATAAAAAATAATGAGTAAAATGATTATTAATATATTTTCATTTTACTTATTTTTTGATAAAATATAGATTGAAAGACATGGAGGAATTATGAATATATTTAAAAGATTGTTTGATCATGATACTAAAGAATTAAAAAAGTTTTCATCCCTTGCAGATAAAATTATTGACTTAGATAGTGAATATCAAAAGTTAAGTGATGAAGATTTAAAAAATAAAACGAGTGAATTTAAAGAAAGACTTTCAAACGGGGAAACTCTTGATGATATTTTAGTAGAGGCATATGCTAGTGTAAGAGAAGTTGCCTATAGAAAACTTGGAGAAAAAGCGTTTTATGTACAGCTATTAGGTGCAATTGCTATTCATTATGGAAATATTGCCGAATTAAAAACTGGAGAAGGAAAAACCTTAGTAACAACGTTTCCAGCTTATTTAAATTCTTTAACAGGAGAAGGAGTTCATGTAATTACCGTTAATGAATATTTAACGACTCGTAATGCAGAATGGATGGGGCCAATTTATGAAGGATTAGGTGTTAGTGTTGGAATTAATACAAGGGAGCTTTCTCCTAAAGAAAAACAAGTAGAATATGCTAAAGATATTTTATATACAACCAATAACGAATTAGGCTTTGATTATTTAAGAGATAATATGGTTGTAACAAAAGAAAATAGGGTAGGACGTGGTCTTAATTATGCAATTATAGATGAGGTTGATTCTATTTTAATTGACGAAGCGAGAACCCCATTAATTATTGCCGGAGGAGAACTTACTAGTGCCAATAGATACATAGATGCCGATCATTTTGCAAAAAGTTTAAAAACTGAAGTTGATTATATTTATGATGATAAAACTAAAGGTGTAACGTTAACTGATGAAGGAAATAAAAAAGCTGAAAATTATTTTCATTTAGATAATTTATATGATATTAGTAATAATGAATTAGTTCATTATATAAATCAAGCACTTCGTGCTAATTATTCGATGAAAAAAGATTTTGATTATGTTGTTCAAGATGGTGAAGTTTTAATAGTAGATCCTTTTACAGGTCGTATTATGAAAGGACGTCAATGGAGTGATGGCTTACATCAAGCAGTTGAAGCTAAAGAAGGAGTTAAGATAAATCAAGAAAATAAAACTGTTGCAACTATTACTTTCCAAAATTTATTTAGAATGTATAAAAAGTTATCAGGAATGACAGGAACCGCTAAGACTGAAGAAGAAGAATTTAGAAATATTTATAATATGTATGTTATTCCAATTCCAACTAACAAGCCAGTTGCAAGAATTGATTATGCAGATTTGGTATATCCAACTGAAAAAGGAAAATATAAGGCAATTATTAGGGTTATAAAAGAAAAGCATAAAACTGGTCAACCAATTTTAGTTGGTACTATTGCTGTTGAAACAAGTGAACTTATTAGCAACATGCTAACAAAAGAAGGAATTAAACATGAAGTATTAAATGCTAAAAATCATGCTAGAGAAGCCGAAATTATTGCAAGAGCTGGAGAAAAAGGTGCTGTAACTATTGCTACAAATATGGCAGGACGTGGTACTGATATTAAATTAACTGAAGAAACCAAAAAACTTGGAGGCCTTTGTGTAATTGGAACTGAAAGACATGAATCGCGTCGTATTGATAATCAGTTAAGAGGAAGATCTGGCCGTCAAGGAGATCCGGGTGAATCACAATTTTTTGTATCTATGGAAGATGATTTAATGGTGAGATTTGGAACCGATAGAATTAAAAATTTACTTAAAACTATGGGATTTCAAGAAGATCAAGCAATTCGTAGTAAAACTTTTACCAATGCTTTATCTAGTGCACAAGCAAAAGTTGAAGGAAATAATTTTGATATTAGAAAACAATTACTTGAGTATGATGATGTTATGAATAATCAAAGAGAAGATATTTATGAAAGAAGAAATGAAATTTTGGATAATGATTCTATTCATGAAACAAGTTTAGATACAATTCATTCTTATATTGAATATTTAATTGAGACACATTATACAAATAATTCAATTGAAGAAGAAGACTTAAAAGATTTAGTTGATATAGTAAATCATGATTTAACAAGAACAGATATTTCAATAAGTGATATTGAAACCAAAACTCAAGATGAAGCCATGGATTTTATTTATAATAAAGTTATAAATGAATATGAAGATAAACTAAATAAATTACCAAAAGAATTAGCTAATGAATTTGAAAAATCAGTTACTTTAATGGTTATTGATAAATATTGGACTGAAAATATTAATACATTATCTCATTTAAGAGAAGCTGTTATGATGCGTGGATATGGAGGACAAGATCCACTTAGAGCTTATACAATAGAAGGTTTAGAAATGTATGAAAATATGTTGAATAGAATTGATAAAGATGTGTCTATATTCTTACTTAATGCAGAGATAAGACAAAATATTGAACGAAAAGAAGTAGTAAAAAAACAAATTACTAATGAAAGTGATACAAGTACAACTAAAAAACCTAAGAAAAATAAAGATAAAAAAGTAGGAAGAAATGACCCATGTCCATGTGGCAGTGGTAAGAAATATAAACAATGTTGTGGTAGATAGCTAAAAGCCCAGTAATTACGGGCTTTTTTCGTGCTCCGAAAACTTAAGAATATACTTTAGATACCTTTTTGGATACCTTCCGATGAGTATCTAAAAGGTATCTAGATAACCTTTTTATGTGTA
>ONSF01000002.1 GCA_900320425.1 uncultured Eubacteriales bacterium
AATGTTTGCTTTATCAATTGATACAGTTCCTAAAATGTCTCCTTTTTTCTTAATCATTTCAAGTTCATATAAATTAAATCCATAATCTAGTAGTTCTGTTGTTTCTTGGTTTCTAACTTTACCATTTTCTTCTCCTAAAACAATTGCTAAGAGTCTCATACCATTCCTTTTAGCTGTTACTGCCATACAATATCCTGCTGCATCAGTCATTCCTGTTTTAAGTCCATCTGCACCATTATAAGTTTTAATTAATTTATTGGTATTTACAAGCCAATATTCGTTTTTAGTTCCTTTTCTTAAATAATCTTCATAAATACTTGTATATTTAAAAATATCTTCATGTTTCATTAATTCTTTAGCAATAAGAGCCATATCATAAGCACTTGAATAATGATTATCTTCATCAAGCCCTGTTGGGTTTACAAAATTTGTATCCTTAAGTCCTAAGCTTTTGGCTTTTTCATTCATCATTAAAACAAATTTTTCTTCTGTTCCACCAATTCGTTCAGCCATACATACAATTCCATCATTAGCACTTGCCATCATTATTCCTTTAATTAAATCAGATACTAATATTTCTTCTCCCTCGGATAACCAAATTTGACTTCCTCCCATATTACTAGCATTTTTCGAAACTGTTACTTTTTCATCTAGTCTAATTTTTCCATCTTCTAAAGCTTCCATTATTAAAATCATCCCCATCATCTTAGTCATTGAGGCAACAGAAACTCTTTCATGAATATTTTTTTCATAAAGAATACTTCCTGTTGACACTTCCATTAAAAGTCCTGCTTTAGCATTTGGAATTAAAGCAATATCATTTGCTAAGACAATTTTTGGAAAAAGTAGTATTCCTAATAATATTAATAACTTTATTTTTTTAAACACTTTTACACCTCATTTAAATTTATGTAAAAAAAAAGGAAGTATCACTACTTCACAAAAATTCCTAAGTAAACCAAAAATGCTAAGAATATAATTGAAATAATAATTCCATTAATTCTATCTCTTTTATTTGCTTTATATTTAAGTCCTAATGCCATACTCATAAGAATTCCTCCAATTAATCCTCCTATATGACCTAAATAATCAATTCCAGGAATTACGAATCCTAAAGCTAAGTTTATAGCAATAACTGGTAAGATATTATTTTTCCATGTACTTCCAAGATATACACGATAGTAATATCCAAAATAAAGTAGGCTTCCCATAAGCCCAAAGATTGCTCCACTTGCACCAATTGAGGCATTTTCTGATAAGGTAATACACATCATACTACCACAAATCATACTAAAGAAATAAATTAGTAAAAACTTCTTCTTTCCATAAAAACTTTCAATTTGACTTCCAACTATATATAATGCATAACAATTACTTGCTAAATGTAAAATACTACCATGTAAAAAGCCACATGTAATAAGTCGATAAAACTCAAATCTTGTTCTAACATACGGACCATATACCGAAAAATTTTCAATAAAATTTCTTTCTTGATTGAAAAGAACTTGTACTAAATAAATAAAAACTAAAATGGCAATTAAAATATAAGTTAAATAAACCTTCTTAGGTGCAAATACATCTTCATTTTTAATTGCTTCATCACGATTTTTTTCATTTATATCATTGGTAATTTTTAAAAATAAATGAACTCCATTTTCATTAAATTCAAAATTTTGAGAAATATCTCTAAAATTATCTTTAATAACTTTATTTTCTAAAATATCTTTTTCTTCATGTACGTTTATATATTTATATATCGAATCATCTTGATTCATTTTTTGAAAATTAACATTTTCTCCTAAGTCTGTAAATATATTCAATACTTTTATGTGAATAGAAAATGTTTTTCTTTTAATCTTTTGAACTAATCTTTTCGTTTTAAATAAATCAAACTCCATCTGTTCATTATTATGGATATAATTATTTACAATACGAACTATTTTTATATCTTCTTCTAAATTTTCAAGCCATATTTCATTCTTGGCACCTTGTACAATTACTGGATTATAATTTTTTATCGTAATAAAATAATGTAACAATTTCATTGTGATTAAATCACGATTATTTATCATCTCTACATTCATAATAAACTCCTCATTAAAGATTATATAATAAATTTAAAAAAAAGAAAAGAAAAAAAACTAGATAATCTAGTTTTAAAATCCTTCTACATTTAGACTAATGTATTTATGATCGTGTAAACTGCTACTTGCAGCAAGTATTGTTCTAATGGAATTAATAGTTCTTCCATCACGCCCAATTACCCTTTTCATATCATCATTATTAACCATAACTTGAATTTCTATTTTCTTTTCATCATCACTTGGAAATTCTTTTACCGAAACAGCATCTTCATCTATAACTAATGCTTTAATTAGTCTTTCTGTTAATTTAACGTAATCCATATCCTATTTCTCTTTCTTTGATTCATGAAATTTTTTCATAATTCCTGCATCACTTAATAAATTACGAACGGTATCACTTGGAATAGCTCCATTTTTTAACCATTTCATTGCAACTTCTTCATTAACATTCACGCTTTTTGGTTCTGTTAATGGATTGTATGTTCCAACAAGTTCAATATATTCTCCATCTCTTTTTGTATGAGAATCAATTGCCACAATTCTATAAACCGGTTTCTTTTTACTTCCCATTCTTTTAAGTCTTAATTTAACTGCCATTTATAACACTTCCTTTCTTTTTACAAGTACATTATACTATAAAAGAAAATGGATGTCAACCTATTTTTGTTGACACCATCAATTTTCTATAATACTTTCTAAAGCAATTAAAGTCATTTCATCAAGTTTATTCTGTCTATCATTAGCACTTAATTCTTCACTTTTTAAATTAGAATCGACAACAGTTAGTAAACAAGAAGCTTCTTTTTCAAATAAATTTGCAATATAAAAAATTGCAAAAGATTCCATTTCAACACCTTTAATATCTAAATAATTTGGTATTCTTTCTCGAAATTTATTTACATCAGTCATATACCAATCGAAGCAATCCGTAGTTACTACATCTCCTTTTATAAGTGGAATATTTAATTTTTTAGCAGTATGAACTAGTTTTTTGGTTAAATTTTTACTTGAATATGTAATATTAACGTGTTCGTTATTTAATGTATAGGAAAAATTACTTTCAGTATAACTTTTATCTACTAAAATAATATCTAATAAATTAATATCTTCTTTATAAGTACCACATGAACCTAGACGAATAATTTTTTCAACACCATAAAATTTATATAATTCATAAACATAAATTCCCGCACTAGGCATTCCCATTCCATGAGCCATTAAACTTACTTCTACACCTTTATAAGTGCCAGTATAAGCATAGATTCCTCTAATTTTATTTACAAGACGAGGATTATCTAAGTATTTTTCAGCTATTGCTTTAATTCTCAAAGGGTCTCCTGACATGATAACTGTTTTAGCAATATCACCAAAATTAGCTTCATTATGAGCTGTTGCCATTTTATCACCATCCTAAAATAATGGTATCACATCAAAAAAAGATATACAATAATTATTTTAATTTTCATTGTACATCTTTGTAAATAATACTTGTTATATACTATTCATATTTTATTTCAGGGTGATCAAATTTTTGTCTTGTTTTCATTCTAAAACATCTACTACAAGCAGTTGTGTAAGTTACTTCACCTTCACCATCTATGGCAACACTTTCTCCTTCGGTTACAACTTTTCCATCAATTAAACGAACATTAAACATTGCTTTTTTACCACATTCACAAATACTTTTAATTTCAGAAAGTTCATGAGCTATTTCAAGAAGTCTACGTGAACCAGGAAAACCATTACCTTTAAAGTCTGTTCGAAGACCATAACACATAACCGGAATATCCAAGTCAATTACAATATCCATTAATTGATTTACTTGTCTAGTTGTAAGAAATTGTGCTTCATCTACTAAAATTAAATCAACATGATTAAATTCTTCGACAATTAAATCAAAAACATTTTCATTTTTTTTAATTAAATAGTCTACTTTTTTTGATGAACCAATCCGTGATACAATTTTGTCATTTCCTTTCGTATCAGTTGCTGGTTTCATGATTACAGGATGCATTCCCTTTTCAGAATAATTATAATCACATTGTAAAATTCTTGTTGTTTTTCCTGAATTCATTGCTCCATAAAAAAAATATAACTTTGCCATACGTATCACCTAATTTAATATTAGCAAATGTTATATTTTTAAACAATATCTTTTACATAATTTTACTTTTTGGTCTAAGTAGTATTGCTGTAAGCATTGAGAAAATTCCTATTCCAAGAATTACAAGTCCAATAATCATTTCATTTTTTTGGAAGAAATTATCATTACTATTGTTATCACTAACTTCACTTTCTTTTTCTACTTTTTTTTCGGTATTTACAATAGTAAAATTATATGAAACACTTTTATCATTATCTACTACTTCAATAGTTACTATACTTCCATTTTTTAACTCTTCATTATTTTTTATTTCTGATTTTGCTGTATCACTATTTAAAGTAATATCAAAATCTAATGTAGTTAAACTAGTTTTTAGATTATAGTTATATTTTTTAGCATCAAAAGTAAAATCAACATCTTTAATCTTAATATCTTTAACTAATGGAACTTCTTCTTCTTTGGTAATTTTTAATTTATAAGTTCTTTCTGTTCCATCCTCTGCTTTTACTTTAACAATAACTTCATTGGCACCCGTTGTTAAAATAGCTTCTTCTTTAAATTCAAGAGATGATTTATCACTATTTGGAGTTGCAGATATTTTAATTCTAGTAATATCACTTTTAGCAGTTAATTCATATTCATATACATTACTTTTAAAATCAAAATTAATTTTATCTATAGTTAAAGATTTAAGAGTTGCGTCACTACTTTTGGCATCTGTTTTCGTTATATTAATTTTATATGTTCTTATTTCTTCGTTTTCAGCTTTAACTTTAATTTCACATGATGGAGAATCTTTAGAAATCGTTCGTGGTCCATATCCATCAACAAATGTTGCTTTATCACTAGTAGTTTTTGCTTCAATTGTAATTCCTACTAACTTACTACTAACATCAACTGTATACTCATTTCCTGTTCCAAGTACTACTTTACTACCCCCAACAGTTAAACTAGATAAAGAATTATCGCTACTTCTTAAGTCTTCTCTTGTAATGGTTAAATGATACTCTTTTTTATCATTTGGATCATTTTTATTAGTTAATATTAATGATTTTACTTGTGTTCCATAATTTAAAGAAACTTCACCATAACTTCCTTGAATATCATATGTATTTTTATCATAAGTATAAATAATTTTCACTTTATCTTTTGTGCTATCAACCTTTATTGCATAACTTTGATCCTCTTTAGTTGCATCAAATCCTTCTACTGGCACACCATCAATTGTAATTGCCGTGACAAACTCTCCTTCTGCTAAAACATTAATACATGTAGCAAAGAAAAACATCATAAATATTAAAACTTTTTTCATACAATCCCTCTATTCTTAACATATAATTATCATATCACATGTTGATTTAAAAATCTACACTATTTTTTTAAAAATAGAAAAATTGTGATTTACTTAATAATTTATTCAACCATACTAGATAATTTACGAAATAAAAACTTTATCCCCTTATCTAAAACACTTTCTAGTTTA
Source organism: uncultured Eubacteriales bacterium (assembly GCA_900320425.1). Classification (GTDB taxonomy): domain Bacteria; phylum Bacillota_I; class Bacilli_A; order RF39; family UBA660; genus RUG591. Next base: position 5,672 of record ONSF01000002.1, read on the forward strand.
TTAGAAATATTTAAGGATAATTTACTTGTTTTGGTAGAATAATTTTTATCGTTGTTAATGTAATCCTTAAGCATTACATCCTTTCCATTTATAACATCTTCTTCGAACTTTTCAATTTGTTCATTAGTTAATTTTATTTTATCACTAGTCATTCTTTCATAATATCCATTTTGATAAGAAAAATAAAGTCCTAAAAATAACAATATAAAAATAATTGGAAAATATTTTAAAATTTTTTTCATTAAATCACCACTCTAAGTTTATAAAATTTTTTACTCTATTTTTGTCATATTATTGGACTCAATATAAGAATATAAAGAATTTGCAATTGCTTTTAAAGAATTAGATACCTCATCAATTGTATTACCTACTCCACCTACTTCAATTAAAATTGCATTACTAGAAAAATCTTGATTATATACCCCATTTACTCCTCGGCCTTTTTTTTCATAAATTCCACGTGATAAACCTTTATAATTATTTTCTAAAAAAGTATTTAAAACATTCATTACTTTTTTATTTTCTTCGTAATTAGGATTTTCAAGTCCTAATAAAAACATGGTTTTAGCATAACTTTTTCCATCTATTTCAATTGTTGTTATTTTTCTTTCAACACTATCTCTATGTAAATCTATAAAATAAATTAAACTAGGATATTCTAATTTTTTATTTTCAAGTAGTTCTCTACTAATTTTATAACTATCACTATAAGGAAGAGATCTCATATTCAAAATATCTATAGTATCATTAGTTTCTATAATACTATTAATTCCTAATTTTTTTAATTCACTTTCTAAAATATAATTTGCTTCTTTTACAGTTGGAATAATATTATATACATTATTTTTTTGATAATTATATTCTTCTTTTGAATGAGTATTATAAATATAGACAATAGGTTCTATATTATTAAATAAAACTTCTTCATTTTTATTACTTGCTGATATATTATTTTTAGTTTTATTAAAGCTCTTTTTTATATTCCAATTATTAACTACTATAGATACTAAATCCAATTTATAATTATCTTTTTCATTTTTATATTTTCTATTTAATATAGAAATAATATTTTTTGGTAAATCTTTTAAAGTAACCGTATAACTTATAAAATATATTGTTATAAATAAAATAAAGATAAATACTATTTTTATTATTTTTTGTTTCAAAATATCACCAATCAAATATATGTTTTTTTTCGTATATTATGTTGTCTTTTTTTTAAAATATGATATAATAAAAAAACGTTTTGGAGGGGTTATGGAAAAAATAATAAATATATTAAAAGAAAATCAAGCTACAATATCATTTAATTCCTTAAATATCATCTGTGACTCTTATTTTATCTATAAAGATAAAAAAGATGCTATAATTCGTTCTTTCAAGCTAAATGGGTTAATTGATGATAAAAAAACATCTTATATGCCCGAATGTCTTCAATTAGAGTTTTTAAAAAGAGTTAAAAACAAAGATAATATAGCAATTGAAGTATTAGTTAAAACAAATTATAATTTAATTTTATATGTAATTAAAAATTATTATATTTTTAATTTTGATAAAGAAGATTTAATTGAGTATGGTATGCTTGGATTATTACATGCAATCTATCATTTTGATATTTCAAAAGATACATCATTTTCAACTTATGCAACACATTGTATTAAAGGAATTCTAAAAAATTCAATATTACATAGTTTTAATCCTTTAAAAATTGGCAGAAATACCTTTATGATTACAAGTAAAATTAAAAAAATTGAAGAATTTTTAATGAAAGAAAAAGAGAACGAAGTTATTACAGATGAAGAAATTTTAGATGAATTAAAAAAAGAAATTATAGATATAAAAATTACTTTAAGTGATATTAAAAAATTAAGACAATACCAAATAGAGTTAATTTCTACTGATACAATTATTTATAATGATAACGGAAGACAAATAGAAACTTTATTGGATACAATTCCATCTTTAGATAATGTTGAAGAAGATTGTCTAGACAACATAATTAATTCTATGATTAAAGATATTTTAAATGGTAAAATAGATTCTAATTTAAGTGAAAGAGAATTATTAATTATTCGTTATTTATATGGAATTAATGAAGAAAAAAAATATACAAGTGATGAGATAGGAAAAATATTAAATATTTCAGGAGCAAGAGTTAGAGATATTGAAAAAATAGCTTTAAGAAAGTTAAAAAAGTTACCAATTTTAAGTGATTTAGAAAAAAAATACAGAGTTAAATAATTCTCTGTTTTTGTTTTACTTTATCTTTATTTGCTTCTTTTTTATAAAAATCATTTACGAGATTTCCTATGACTAAAAATTCTTTTTTTATTCCATCACTTGACATGGAACCAAGAGAAGTTTCTGTATCAAAAATATGCTGATTTAGAAAGTATGTTCGATAATAAGATAAGTTTAAAATAATTGAATAAATAGAAATATCAATTAAATCATCTCTTTCTTCTAATTCTTTATAATTTATATAAATATAAGTTGTAATAATATCTAAAACATTTACTAAAACAAGTTTATCATCAAGTTCTATTTTATCACTTTCTAAAATTGAAGTTCTAATTGATGTATAACGAATTGAAAGTTTTCCTAAAACTTGATTTTTATCCATCAAATAAGAAATTGATGTAATATCATTTGATATAATATCCGATACTTTTGAAAAACAAGCACATAAACTACGAATTATTCTTTCGTTTTCTTCTATATCATCATTAAATCTTGATTCATTAAAAGTTATTCCTTCTAAAATATTATTAAAATATAAAATATCAAAATCCTTTTGTACAAATTCAATAAAATTTTTATCAATAATATCAAGCTTTCCTTCTTTTTTTAATATAGGTAATAGTTTTAAAAGATCATCTATTAAAAATGATAATTCAAATCCTATACTTGAACTAACTAATAATAATTGTTTTTTAAAAGGAAGCAACTCTTTTTTTTTAACTTTTAAATTTGCTAAATCATTTAAAATTTCTTCTATTTCTTCTTCGTTAAAATTCATTAATAATCGCCTCAAGTTGTATAGTATAACATAAATTTTAAAAAAGTTTAATTAATTTTTTGTTTTTCAATTTGTTTTAATAATTCTATTACATTTTTTTCATTACCATGATTGGTTGGATAATAATATTTTTTGTTTTTTAAGGATTCTGGAAGACAAGTCATGTTAGGAATTTTTCCATCAAAGTCGTGTACATATTTATAATTTTTACCATATCCTAATTCTTTATCAAGTTTAGTAACAGCATTTCGAAGATGTAGGGGAACTTTTTCTTGTAAAGTATTTTTTGCATCAATTTTAACACTTTCATAAGCTTTATAAACGGAGTTTGATTTAGGTGATATACTTAAATATATAACCAGTTGAGCAAGATTTACATTACATTCAGGCATTCCTAAGAGATTTACTGCTTGATATGTTGATACAGCTTGAACTAAGGCATTTGTATTAGCAAGTCCAATATCTTCGGATGAAAATCTAATAAGTCTTCTTACAATATATTTAGGATCTTCTCCAGCTTCAAGCATTCTAGCAAGATAGTAAAGTGCTGCATCAGGATCAAAATTTCTCATCGATTTATGAAGTGCTGATATTAAATTATAATGTTCTTCTCCATTTTTATCATATAAAAAAGTTTTACTTTGAAGGACATTTTCTATATCTTTTTTAGTTATTTTTTTCTTATTTTTTTTAAGTCCTATAATATTCATAACACTTTCCAAAGTATTTAAAGCATTTCTTGCATCCCCTGATGAAATAGATGCTATTAAATAGTAACAATCCTCATCAATTTCCTTTAATGGATAATACCTATCCTTAGCCTTTTTTAGTATAGAAATAAGGTCTTTTTCATCCAAACTTTTTAAAACATAAACTTTTAAACGAGACAATAAAGCCGAATTTACTTCAAAAGATGGATTTTCTGTTGTTGCTCCTATTAGAATAATATCGCCATTTTCAACAAAAGGAAGAAAAGCATCCTGCTGAGCTTTATTAAATCTATGTATTTCATCTACAAATAAAATTGTTTTTTTATCATTCATTTTATTAATTTTCGAAATTTCTATAATCTCTTTTATTTCTTTAATTCCCGAGGTAACAGCTGATAATTCATGGAATGAAGATTTGGTTTCTTTGGCAATAATTTTGGCAAGAGTTGTTTTTCCAACTCCTGGAGGTCCAAAAAAAATTAAAGAAGTTATCGAATCGTTTTCAATCATTTTAGAAATAGGAGAATTTTTTCCTACTATATCCTTTTGACCATAAAAGTCTTCTAAACTTGTTGGTCTCATTTTTTCAGCTAAAGGTTTAAAATCAATATTTTCTTTATCAAATAAAGTGTTCATAACATCACCACTTCCATTTTATAATATTAAAATTATTTTTACAAATAAAAAACCAGTTTTTACTAGTTTTTTAATAATTCTTCTAATTTTTTCTTTTCTTCCTCTAACTTTTGTCTATCCATCTCGACAATATTTTTAGGAGCTTTGTTTACATAATTTTCATTGGCAAGTAGTTTTTCACGTCTATTAATTGAATCAGTTAACATTTTAATTTGAGCATCCCTTGCCAGTTTGTCTTTTTCAGTTTCAACTTTTTCAAAGAAAATGGTTGCTTTTACTCTAGTAGAAAAAACTTTATATGCTTTCATTCCTAAAGGTTTTTTTATGATATTATCTTTAATTTTTAACATTTTAACTATTAAATCATTGTCATCATCAGTTGCAAACATTACTTTCATATCTTTGGTAATATTATTTTCAGCTTTTATATTTCTAAATGATTTAATAAATAAAACAGAATCATCAACAGCACTTTCTTCTATAGGGAAAATATATTTTTTTTCATACTTTGGATAAGTAGATATCATAATATCAGCACATTCTTTTACAGGAAGTTTACCATATATTTCATCGGTTACATAAGGCATAAATGGGCTAAGAAGTTTTAAAATTCCTGTTAATATAAAACATAAAGTTGATTTGGTTGATGATGTATCAAGAGAATATTTAGCCATTTCTATATAGTAATCACAAAAATAATTCCAAGTAAACTCATAGATAGATGCTCCTGCATTATTAAATTCATATTTATCCATGAATTTTTTTGTATCATGTAACATTTTTTCATATTTAGTTAAAATCCATTTATCTTCTGGTTTTAATCCGATTAATTTTATTTCTTTTAAATCACTTATATTAGATAAGACAAAACGAGAAGCATTCCAAATTTTATTAATAAAATTCCAAGTAGATTTAATTTTTTCTTCATCGAACCTCATATCTGTTCCAGGTGCAACATCGGTTGCTAAGTAATATCTAAGAGCATCAGCTCCATAAAGATTTACCATATCAAATGGATCAATTCCATTTCCTAAACTTTTTGAAAATTTTCTTCCTTCTTTATCCCGAATTAGTCCATGAATCAAACAATCTTTAAATGGTCTTTGTCCAAGCAATTTTTCTCCTTGGAAAGTCATTCTATTTACCCAAAAAGGAATAATATCATATCCTGTTACTAAAACTGAATTTGGATAATATCTATCAAGCAATTTTGTCTTATCAGGCCATCCTAGTGTTGCAAAAGGCCAAAGAGCACTAGAAAACCAAGTATCTAATACATCAGAGTCTTGGATCCAACCATCACCTTTTGGAGGTTCAACTCCTACATATACTTCATCATCTTTATACCATGCAGGAATTCTATGTCCCCACCAAAGTTGACGAGAAATACACCAGTCATAAGTGATTTCCATCCAATGATTCATAGTTTTTTCAAACCGATTTGGTACAAAATTAACTTTTTCATCTTTCTTTTTTTGAGTATCTAAAACATGATCTGCAAGAGGTCTCATTTTGACAAACCATTGTTTTTTTATCATTGGTTCAACCATTACTCCTGTTCTTTCACTATGTCCTACTTCATGAACAATTGGTTCAATTAATAGCAAAAGTCCAGCTTTTTCTAAGTCTTTTAAAACTTCTTCACGACATTCTTCTCTAGTCATTCCTTGATATTTTTTTGGAACGTTAAGGTTCATTGTAGCATCATCATTCATGATAACAATTCTTTCTAATTTATGACGATTTCCTACTTCAAAGTCATTAGGATCATGAGCTGGTGTTATTTTTACAGCCCCTGTTCCTTTTGACATGTCTGCATGTTCATCTGTTATAACAGGAATCTTTTTATTCATGATCGGAAGTATTACATTCTTGCCGACAAATTTTTTGTATCTATCATCGTTTTCGTTAACAGCAACAGCAGTATCTCCAAATAAAGTTTCAGGGCGTGTTGTTGCAACATCAATATATTCATCACTATCCTCTAACTTATATTTTAAATGATAAAAAGCACTCTTTTCTTCTTTATAAATTACTTCTTCATTAGATAAAGCAGTCTTTGCAACAGGATCCCAGTTTATAATTTTTTCTCCTCGATAGATTAATCCTTCGTTATAAAAATCTACAAATACACGTTTTACTGCATTACTCATCCCATTATCAAGGGTAAATCTTTCTTTAGTATAGTCAAGTGCTATTCCAAGTTTTGCCCATTGTTTTCGAATAATATCACCATGTTCTTTTGTCCATTTCCAACATTCATCTAAGAATTTTTCTCTTCCATATTCGTATTTATCAATACCTTTATCTTTTAATCTTTTAACAACTTTTGCTTCCGTTGCAATTGCAGCATGATCCATTCCAGGAAGCCATAAGCAATCATATCCTTCCATCTTTTTATATCTTATTATAATATCTTGAAGCGTTACATCCCAAGCATGTCCTAAATGAAGTACACCTGTAACATTAGGTGGAGGTAGAACAATACAAAATGCCTCTTTTTTTGAATTTTCATCACACTTAAAATATTCTTTATCAAGCCATTTTTGATATTTTCCTTCCTCTACTTCTTCATGATTATATTTTTTTTCAAGTTCCATATTCATCTCTCCTTTTTTCTATCCAATTTTGTAAATTTATCTAAGTAATCATTTAATATTTTTCTTATTTCATCTATTTCTAATCCCTTATTTAAAAGATTAGATATTGCTAAATGAATATTATTTAAATCATTATTAGTTCTAGAATACCTATTTCCAACTAAACTACTTAAATCGATATAATAGTAGTTTTCTTTTTCGCATTTTTTTATATAAATAGTATCAGTTCCAACTATATTACTAATATTAAAATAGGTTTTTCTAAAAAAAACATGGTATTCTTTGATATTATTTTTAACCTCAACATCTATATGATTATAATTAGCATACATATCAATAATTCCAAAAAACATTCTTAAAATTTGAACATTAAAAATATCGTTTTTTGATAATTTTTCTTCAAGTATTTTTTGATTATCAAATTCTTTATACTTTACAACAAAGACTCGTAACCACTCTAAATAATTCCAAAGTTTTTCTTGATCTTCATTCATATATTTCAAAATAAATCCCTTCTTTCAATAATAAAAAGACTTCATCCAAAGGACGAAATCTTCGTGGTACCACCTTAATTTGTAACATAAGTTACCTTAATATCTTAATGCGATAAACAATATATTCTACTAAACTCAAATATATATCTCTAAAAGCTACCTTCCAAATCTTTTATTATTCGTTTTCACCATCCACGAATTCTCTAAAAATAAATAAATTTGTACTCCTCTTCTTCATTGAATTTACTATATAATATCATAAAATAATTAAAAATCAAAGACTTTTTGTATTTTTTTCTTCTTTTTGTTCTCTTTTTATAAATAATAACAATTCCATTAAACAAGTATCTCTATCTTGAAATTCTTTAAAGAAATCATTTTTAGTCATTTGATCATTTTCCGATATTTGAAAATGAAATCCAGATTTAGCAGGAAGAAAATAAAATTTCATTCCTTGATCCTCTTCTATATATCTAAGAAGTAAATCATTTGTATAATACAAGTCATTAGAATTAAAATCAAAAACAGATATAGTATTTCTAGATGATATTTCTTCTAACATTTTACCATTTGAATAAAAAGATATTCTAAAGAAATTAGCTAAAGTAATATATTTCCAAAATATTTCTCTTTTTTCTAAAGCATTTTTTAAAACTGTTCCATTTAAATAAATACTATAAATATTCTTACCATATTCTTTTAATACACAAAGTTCTCCATTTGATCTATCTACATAAACTTTAGTTGGATCTAAAAAGTCATCCATACTATCTATTATCATTTTATATCTTTTATAGGGTTGATTTTGATAATTATCAAGAAGTATTTCAATCTTAGATATAGGCGTAGTTTCAATAGTTTCTAATAATTCTTGAAATCTAATTTTTTCTTTTTCGATTTTTTCAAAACTAATATTTTTATTTGTAGAATATTTATAAAATTGCTTAATAATTTTATTTAATAATTCTTGTTTTTTCTGTTCAAGGGGAATACTTATATTTTTCTTTACAACTGTAGAAAGTTTCTTAATATCTTTAAAATTTTTCATATTAATCTTTCCAGTTATCTTTAAATAATAAAGTTCTACTCGACTAATTTCAGATAAAGGATTAGTATAGTCAATTGATTCTAAAAATTCGCATATTTCCAATATGTTATTTGAATTACTTTCTAAGAGTAAAGATAAAGAGGCAAGAAGTAAATTATATTCTTTTAAAGTATGTTCTATAGTTGTATTAAGTGAATGTTCTTGAAAACGAAATAATAATACTCTTTTAGCATTATCTCTATATGTTAAATAAACTTTTTCTTGTTCTTTTTCTTCTTGTAAATATTTTTTTAGTTCATTAGAAAATTTTTGATTTAAAGTATTTAAATTCTCCAATGAATCACATTCTTCTACAAGGGATATATAAGTTAAAACAAGATTTTGAATTTTTATTCCATGTCCATCTTCGTATTTTTTAATTTTTTTCAAAAATTCATCTTTTTCTTTAGGTAAAATTATTTGTTTTTTTAAATGAGTTATTATTTTATAAAACTCTTTTTTCTCTTCTAATGCTTCTACATAACTATCTATTTCATCTAATTTCTTTTCAAATAATAAAGATAGATTATATATCTCTGTATCTTTATATTTTTCTTTTAACTTTTGAATTTCATTTTTAAAGCTTATAAGAAACTCTTCTAATTTTCTTGTCTTTAATTTTTTTTCTATAATAATTTTTGCTTCGTTAATTTCTTTCATCCTTTCTTCTTTTTCTAAAGTATTAACAACCACTGTATCAGGATGATTTTCTTTTGCTAAAGCGCGATAACGCTTTTTATACTCTTCTTCAGTAAAATCTTTCTTTAACGAAAAAATCTCAAGTGCCCTTTCATAACTCATATAACCACCTATTTTCTAATTAAAAGTATAACAAATGTATTTAGAATTGTCAATTTACAAATAGATGAAATTATGCTAAAATGTACTTTATAAGGGAAGTGTTCAAATTGAAAAAAATAAATATATTTTTATATAATACGATTATTATATTTCTACCATGGTTTTTGATAGAAATTATTTTTAAATTAGTAAGTAATTCTCATATTATAGATACATCAACAATTAGAATAATTATTAGTACTTTATTTCTAAGTTTAATAATATCTTATATAGAATTATTTTTAAAAGATAAGACGGTTAAGAAAACAAATATTATTTTAATTTTAATTATTACTATTTATACACTTGTACAAGCTGGATTAAATAACTTTGTTGGAGTTTATATGTCAATTAATATTACAAGTCAAATGGGGGCTGTTACAGGATATATAATAGATTTTTTTAAAAGCTTTTATTGGTACTATTATTTTCTTATACTACCCTTTATTCTTTTAATAGTTTATTATAAATTAATTGAAAAAAAGAAAATAAAAATAAAACTCTTAAAAGATGAAAATAATCTTAGATATAGTTTAGCTTTAATAAGTTTTCTACTAGTTTTAGGATTTTCTTATTATCTAACTTTAAATTTAACAATTTTTCAAAATAAACTTCAAACTATATCTAATAAAGAATTATTTTTAAATCCATCAAATCCTAGTATTATAATGAAACAATTTGGACCAACAGTTTATTCCATTTTAGATATTAAAAGTTTATTTATAAAACGAGATGAAAATCCTATAATAGAAACATATACTTATACTAAAACGAATAATCAAGAAATTGATGATTCTAAATGGATGAAACTGTTAAACACCGAAGAAGATATTGCTTTAAATTCTCTAAATCAATACTTTATTAATAATCAGATGTCAGGAACTAATAGTTATACAGGACTATTTGAAAATAAAAATCTAATTGTTATTTTAATGGAATCAGTAAACGATATTTTTATAAATGAAGACTTATATCCTAATTTTTATAAATTAGTAAGTGGAGGATATTATTTTAAAAATAATTATTCTCCTAGAAACTCATGTGCAACTGGAAATAACGAATTATCAGGGATGATTGGGCTTTATTCTATTTATAATAAATGTACAGCTAATGTATATAGTAAAAATATTTATCCAGAAAGTATTTTTAATTTATTTAATAACCATGGTTATCAAACTTTTTCTATGCATGATTACAATGAAAAATATTATCAAAGAAGAGAAATCCATACAAATCTTGGTAGTAAACATTTCTTTGATGCTGATGATTTAAAACTTGCTTATAATACTAAAGAAGATGAATGGGCTAGTGATGAAGATTTTATGAAGGAAGTAGTAAAATATTTAAGTAAATATAAAAAAAATGAAAAATTTATGACATGGCTTACTACTGTTACTTCTCATCAACCTTATGGAGAAAGTTTATATGGTAATAAATACTTATATTTATTTGAAAAAGAAGAATATAAAAATTATGATATTAAATTAAAAAGATATATGTCAAAACTTAAAGTTTTAGATGATGGAATTGGTGTTTTATTAGATGGACTTGAAGAGCAAGGAAAACTTCAAGATACAGTAATTATTTTATATGGAGATCACTATCCATACGGATTATCTACAACCGTTTTACAAGACGCCCTTCCCTATTCTCTTGAAGAAAGATATGAAGCTGAACGAGTTCCTTTTGTAATTTGGTCAAATGATATAGAAGGAACTAATATAGAAGCATATACAAGTTATGTAAATATAACTCCAACAATTGCTAATTTATTTAATTTAAACCATGATTCAAGATACTATGTTGGATATGATTTATTCTCAAAAGATTATCAAAGTTTAGTTGTATTTGCAGATTCAAGTTGGAAAAATGAATATGCTTTCTATGATGCAGCAACTAATAATATAACTTATTATACCAAAAAGGAATATACAATTGATGAAATTATTAAAATAAATGAAATGGTTGAAAATAAAATAAAATACTCAAATCTTGCTATTCAAAAAGATTATTTTAATTACTTAGTCAATGCTTTAAAATAAGGAGACTTTATGAATAAAAGAATAAAAAAGGAAGCAAATATTTGCCTACATTGTAAAAAAAAGCCATGTACGAAAGGATGTCCTTTAAAAAACAATATACCAGAATTTATAAAATTAATTAAAGAAAATAAATTAAAAGAAGGATATGATTGTTTATCAAAAACTACCATTCTTCCTTCTATATGTGGTCTTATTTGTGATAAATCGAATCAATGTGAAGGACATTGTATTAAAAGATTTTCTGATAACTTGGTTAAAATTGGAGAATTAGAATCATTTCTTGGTAATTATGCTCTTAAAAATAAGTGGAAAATACCCAGTCCTAAAAAAACAAACTATAACGTTTTAGTAATTGGAGGAGGTCCTGCTGGACTTACTTGTGCTGGATTTTTAAGAAGAGCCGGAATTAAAGTTACAATATATGAAAAAACAAATTCTTTAGGAGGATTATTAGTTCATGGAATACCTGATTTTAGATTACCAAAAAATATTGTAAATGCTACCATAGAAAATATTTTAAATTTAAGAATAAAAGTTGTATACAATCAAGAATTAGGTAAAAATTTTACTATAAAAAGTGTGTTGCCAAAATTTGATGCAATATTTCTATCAATTGGTGGAAATATTTCTAATACTTTGAATCTTCCAAATGAAGCGTTAGAAGGAATATTCGGAGGAAATGAACTATTAGAAGATGCAAATAGACCTAAATTCAAAGAAAAAGAAATTATTATTGTTGGTGGTGGAAACGTATCCATTGACGTTGCTAGGACAATAATTCGAGATCATCCTAAAGCAGTTACAATTATATATAGAAAAGACGAAGAAGAAATGCGAGTTAATAAAGAAGAAATTATAAAAGCAAAAAAAGAAAGGATTAATTTCCTATTTCAAACCAATCTTGTATCTATATTAGGAGATAAAAAAGTAGAACAAATCGAAGTAGTGAAAACTAAACTTTTAAAAGATGAAAAAAACAATATTAAAGTTCAAAATATAGAAGATAGTAATTATTATCTTAGATGTGATTATTTAATAAGAGCCATTGGTTCCCATAATGATCAAAATATATTAAAAGATTTACCATTAAAATTAGATGAAAAAGGATATATCAAAATAAATAAATATGGAAAAACAACAAACCCCAAAATATTTGCTGGAGGAGATGTTGCCGGAGTTAAACAAACAGTTGCTAATGCATCTCTATCTGGAAGAAATGCCTCAGTTGCAATTATAAGATATTTAAAAGAGTCTTAGATAAATCGGCTCTTCGAAATTGAGTGGAGAGTAGTTTTAAGACTAAACTCTTATAGGATATAGAAAAAAATAGCATTTTAATTGTAAAAAAATTTATATGCTATTTTTCATTTTTTTACTATTTAAAATATATAATAATCTTAGTCTAAAAAAACTGAATGTTTTATATCCAAATCCTATTCTTTTTATTACCTTTATTTTATTATTTAATCCCTCTGTAAATCCATTCGTTAGCCTTTTATCAATAAATGAGTTTACTATATATGGTAACCAATTATCTATTGTATTTGATGCTTCTATCATTTCTTCTATCTTTGATTCTCTACATATAAATTCATCAAATGATACTACACTTGGTAATGTTCTTATATGTCTTGGATAATTCTTCATATATTTTTTTAACACATTTCTTATTGTATTATCACTTACATTATTGTGCTCTGCTATATATGTTAGTGATAGATTATATTCTCTTAAATCCATTAATATTTTTTTATTTCCATTTATAAAATTCTCTTCTGTGAACATTTTACTACAATTAGAGCAATTAAATCTTCTTTTATACACCTTTAAATATGTTGTATAACCAGCTATATCCAAATATTTTATGGTTATTGGTTTTAACTTATCGTGTACATTTCTCGTGTATTTATTGTAATAAATACATCTAACTCTTTTTTTACCATTTGAAACATGAATTACTTTTGATATTTTTTCTTTAATTTTCGCCTCCTCTATGTTTAAAATATCTAAATCAGGTTCTAAAGCCACTAGCTTCTTAACCATTTGAGTATCTGTCATACACACTACCTCCTTCTGTGATATCCTTTATCACATATAAAGTATGACACAAAAAAAGAAGAAAAGAAACTCTCGTTTCTTTCCCACTCAATTTCGGAGAACCCAAAGTTATACTATTTAACTTTAAAATATTTATGACTTTCTATTTTACAATTTATTTTATAGTTTATACTTTATTAACCTTTCTTTATATTTTATACTTTTCATTCTATCACCTCGCAAAACGGTTTTTGCGAGGATCCCAAAGTAAGAGAAGTAATGACGCATTTACCTTGCTATCTTTGTTCCAATTACATATGGTGTTTCTATTGTTCCATTTCCTTCATCGATCTCTGCGTCAGGTCGAAGTGAAACTACTGGACGCGCCGCGTAATAAACGTCAGTGTCGTTGTAGTCCGTACTACCTGATGTATTGACACGACGTACGCCAGCACCGCTGTAGGTGAAGTAGTCAGGAGAAGCGCCCCAATAACTTCGCCCAGTCTCAGCATACGCTTCATTCATCAAGCCTCTCTCTGGTTCTGTTAATAATCCGACTGGATATTCTAAATTGGCTTTTTCATTTCCTACTGCAAATCTATCGG
>ONSF01000104.1 GCA_900320425.1 uncultured Eubacteriales bacterium
ATTAAGATTCCTCCAACAATAGCTTCTGATATTGCACCTCCAGCACATAAAACTCCAAGTGCTGCAACACACCATAAAGTTGCAGCTGTTGTTAAACCTGTAACTTTTTTTCCATCTTTTAAAATAACTCCAGCACCAAGAAATCCAATCCCAGTAACTACTCCACTTGCAATTCTTGATACATCACTTGCACCAATTGAAAAGGAAAAAGTAACAAACAAAAAGCATCCAACAGAAACTAAAATTGTTGTTCTTAGTCCAATTATTTTTCTTCGATATTGTCTTTCGATTCCAATTAAAAAACTAAGCAAAAAACATATACTTAAACGATAAAGAAACTCATATTCCATTTTTATTACTCCTTTTTATTCTTTTATTTTATTATATATAATAATTTCTAATTGGTTTTAAATTATCATCAAGTTCATAGACAATAGGACTTCCTGTAGGTATTTCTAAATTTACAATTTCTGAATCACTTATGTTATCTAAGTATTTTATTAATCCTCTTAAACTATTTCCATGGGCAACAATAATAACTTTTTTTCCATCTTCTAAGTCTTTTTTTATTACTTCTTCAAAATATGGAACAACTCTTTCTATTGTATCCTTTAAACATTCTGTATGAGGAAGATACTCAGTATATTTATCAAGCATACTTTGATATCTTTTGTCATTACTATCAAGTTCTGGAGGTCTTACATCATAACTTCTTCTCCAAATATGGACCTGTTGTTCTCCATATTTTTTTCTAGTCTCATCCTTATTTAATCCTTGTAATGCTCCATAATGACGTTCATTAAGATGCCATGATTTATAAATAGGAATATCTAAATTCATTTCTTTTAAAATTATATCTAAAGTATGCTTAGCTCTTTTTAATACACTTGTATATGAAACATCAAAAGAAAATCCTAGTTCTTTTAATTTTTTTCCAGCATTATGCGCTTCTTCTTTACCTTTTTCTGATAAATCAACATCCATCCATCCTGTAAATTTATTTTCTAAATTCCAGATACTTTCTCCATGTCTTACTAATACTAGTTTTATCATAAATCTCCTTATTTTTTTATTCCTTTTACTCCTTTTAAGCCATTAAAACCTTCTAATATATTAGATTTAAAAGTTGTTGTTTTTTTATTTTTATTTTTATAATTTACAATTCCTAAATTAATAACATCATCTAAAAGTTCTGGATAATCTTTATTAGTTTTATCCCATAAATAGAATGATAAACTTCCTGGTATACTATTAATCTCATTTACATAAACTTTATTTTCTTTACTATCAATTAAAAAGTCTATTCTTACAACTCCACTTGAATTTAAAGCTCTAAAAGTTTTTAAAGCATATTCTTGAATATCATGCTCTACTTTAGGATCTAAATCCGCAGGAATTAATCTTTTAGCACTCGCCATTCCTTTGCTACTAATTCCTTTTTTACCACCTACATATTTATCTTCATAAGTTAATAATTCATGTTTAGAACCAACTTCTTCTATAACACTTAATTCTTGTCTTTCATAATTTCCAAGAACACTTATGTTTACTTCTCTTAAATTAGGTACTACTTCTTCAACTAAGATTTTATTGTCATATTCGATTGCATCCATGATGTATTCCCGAAGTTCTATTTCATTATGAGCAATACTTATTCCAACACTAGAACCAAGAGTTGCTGGTTTTATAATCAAAGGATATTCTAACTTTTCTAAACTCTTAATTACTTTATCAGGATCATTTAAAAACTCTGTATCAAAAAACCAATTATATTTAACAACTGAAACCCCATTTTCTTTTAATACTTGTTTTTGGAATATTTTATCTTGTCCTAAGACACTTGCTGAAACATTTCCTTCACAATAAGGAATTCCAATGGTTTCTAAATATCCTTGTAAAGTTCCATCTTCGCCATTTGTTCCATGCATAATAGGAAAAGCTAAATCAACATCCGTTATAATACTTTTAAATAATCCTTTCTTATTTTGTAAAACAAATTTTCCATCTCTATTATATAAAACTACTTCTTTAGCATAACGTTTTAATAAATCTAAATCTTTATAGATTTCAATATCTAAAAGCATACTTCCTGTATACCATTTTCCACTTTTATCAATATAAACTGGTATTATATCATATTTTACTTTATCCATTTTATTAATTGCTTGAATTGCTGTAATAATACTAACTTCATGTTCAACACTTCGACCTCCAAACAAAACACATACTTTAATTTTCATTATTTCACTCCTTCACTATAAATATCTGGCAAATCATTTTCAAATAAAGCATAAACATCACTTTCCATATTTTTACCTTTTAATTCTTCTAAAACTTTATAAGCATCTACTACTCTATTTAAAACCTTAATTTTGTCATTATTAAATCCACTTTCAAGTATTCCCTTTTTAATTTCTTTACAACGATTTTCTCCAATTAAAATTACATAATCAGCAACATCCCCTATTTTCTTACCAAATTCTCGATTTAATTCTTTTTCTTTATCACCAAGTTCAATCATTCCTGGAGTAACAACCACTTTAATTCCATCCATCATCTTTAACACATCAAGTGCATTTTTAGCTCCAATTGGATTAGAATTATAAGCATCATCTATCATAGTAATATTATTTACTTTTTTTATTTCTAAACGATGTTCTACAGGTTGAATAGAAATAATTCTTTGAATCATTAAATCAATTGGAACTTTCATTTCAACACCTAAGGCAATAGATGCTAAAATATTATAAACATTATGAACTCCAAGTAATTTAGTTTCTACTTTATAACTTTTTTCTTGATAAGTAAATTCAAAACTCATCCCATTTTTATCACTTTTAATATTCGATGCATTAAAATCAGCTTCTTTATTATTAATTCCAATCCAAATTATCTTAACTTTATTTTTTAATTCATGATTTACATAATTTACTTGATATAAATCATCTCTATTTAATACACAAGCCCCATTTGGATCAAGTGACTCAATAAGTTCAAACTTTGCTCGACATATATTTTCTTTTGTTTTAAAAGTTTCAAGATGAGCTTCTCCAATTACTGTTAATATTCCATATTTAGGATGGACAAAATCACACATATTTTTTATTTCTAAAGGAACATAAGCTCCCATTTCAGCAATTAATACTTCATCAAATTTATCTAAATAATTATTAATGGTTATCATTAATCCATATGGAGTATTTAAATTTTTTGGTGTTGGACGAGTTATATATTTACAACTTAATATATGAGCTAAAATATTTTTACTACTTGTTTTTCCATAACTTCCGGTTATTCCAACAACTTTTAATCTAGTCATCTCCCTAAGTTTAGTCTTAGCTTTATTAAAATAATAGTAGTAAACTATTTTTTCAATTGGTTTATTAATTAAATTTACAAGATAAATATAATAATAAGTTAAAGCAATAGTTAAAGAAACTAAAACCAATAATAATCCAGAAAAATTAGTCATGATAAGAAAAACAATTAAAATTCCTATTATACTAAACTCTGTAATATAAAGTCTTTTAATACGACTTGTTACATTAAATTTAATTTTATTTTGATTTAATAAATTCTTTTTATATTCATCTAAAATACCTTTTACATAAATTAAACTAATAGACCAATAAATTACTTCCATAATAAATGATTCGTTAGTTATAAAAATAAATATTGATAGAAAAAAAGGAAGAAAATCAATAGGATTAAAACATCTATCTATACTTCTTTTAATCCATCTTAAATATCTATCATTTTCATTATATAAATTTTGTTGTAACATATATAAAGATGTTCTACTTTTATAAAATATATAAACTAAATAGATAAAAATAAATATATACATAATTCCTCCTATAAAAAGTTTTCTAATATACTAATAACTCTTCCAAGATTTTCTAAATAACAATAATGTGTTCCTGGTAAAACAATTAAAGCTCCATCTTGTAAATTTTTTTCAAGTTCTTTTGCTTCAGCAACCGGAACCGCTTCATCTTGTTCTCCCCAAATAAGAAGAGTTGGTACTTTTATTTTTTTAACATTTTCAGTTAAATCAGTATTTACTACTTTAACAAGAATTTCTCTCATTACTCCATTTGCCGCACGATAATCATTACTTCCTATATATTTTTTCATGTTTTCAGCAATTTCTTCTAAAAATTTAACTTTTTTAAGTCCTTTTAATATTTTAACTTTTAATCCTTTTTTCTCTCTTACCATAAATGGACTTCCAAATAAAACTAATTTTTCTACCTTATATAAAGATGCATAGTTAATAGCAACACGTCCTCCAAAAGAATGTCCTATTAAAATTGGATTTTCAACTTTCACACTTTCTAAAAATTCATGTAAAGATTCTGTATAATCATTAATAGTATAAGCAAATTCTGGTGTTTCGCTACTACCAAACCCAGGAAAATCTAAAATAGTAATTCTAAATTCATCACTTAAATTTTGTCCAATTGGATCCATCATCTTTATATTTTGTCCCCAGCCATGAAGTAAAACAATATCTTTACCCCTTCCATATTGAATATAATTAATATTTATATTTCTAATTTTTTTTATCATTTACATCAACTCTCTCTCATTATATCATAGTTTTTTAAAGGTTTAAAAAAAAGCAACTTATGGTTGACATTTTTAGACAAATAAGTTCCTTTATTTTAAAAAATTGTTATTTATATTTTTTTGTATTCATAAAACTTTTCATTATTCTTGTTTTTCTATACCATCAATTATATAATCTTTACTCTTATGTGGTTCTTCTCGAAGTAAATCTAAATAATCAAGTTGACGAAGTACTTCATAGACAACAATTGCACAACAATTAGATAAGTTAAGACTTCTTACATTTTTAGTCATTGGTATTCTCATACA
>ONSF01000011.1 GCA_900320425.1 uncultured Eubacteriales bacterium
ATAGCAAAAAGTAAACTAATAGCTGTTAGAGTTTTTTCCCCTCCTGAAAGTAAAGTAACCGTTTTTAATTTTTTACCTGGAGGACTAGCAATAATATCAACTCCTGTTTCAAGTAAGTTAGATGGATTAGTTAATGATAAAGAAGCATCTCCTCCTTTAAACATCTCTCTAAATACTTTTTTAAATTCAACTTCAAGTTCTTTAAAAGTATTTAAAAAGTCTGTTTGCATTACTTCATCCATATCATCTATGATAGAAAACAGCATCTCTTTAGCACGATATAAATCATCTCGCTCAGAACTTAAATAAGTATAACGTTCATTTACACTATCGAATTCTGAGATAGAATCAACATTTACCATACCAATACTTTTTAATTCTTTTTTATAGTTAATTACTTCTTCACGAGTAATATCTAAATCTATTTCTAAATCATATTCACCTTTAGCTCTTTCATAAGTCATGTTGTATTCATTATTTAAAATATTTAAATTTTGATCAAGTTTTCCTTCTAATTTTGATAAATTAATATTTATATTATTTAATTCTTTATCAAGATAAGAATATTTCATTCTATGTTCTTTATTCTTACCATCAAGTTCCAAAATATTTCTTTGTAATTTATCTTTTTCTTCTAATAAATCTTTTATATTTTTTTCTAAAAGTTCACATTCTGTTACCTTATCAAAATATGCTTTATCAAAATCTTCTACTTTAGTATTTCCATCTAGTGAATTTAATTCTAATTTATTATTTTCTAATTCTTTTTCTTTGTCTTTATAACTAGTATTAATTGTATTTAATTCATCAATAGTTTTAATAAGTAGAGAACGTTTTGAATAAATATTTCTATCTAAATCATTACTTTCAGTATCAATTGTAGAAAGTTCTACTTCCATGTGTTCCAAAGTATCTTTTTCAAGTTTAAGCTTTTCTTCTAATTCTAAAACTTCATTTTTAATATTTAAACTACTTTTAATATCATTTGTAGAACCTCCGGTTACACTTCCTCCAACATGAATTATATCTCCATCTATTGTTACAATTCGGTAACGATTAGAAATTGTTTTACTTATTCTATTAGCATTATCTAAATTATCTACTACTAAGATATTTCCAAATTGACTAAGAATTATATTTTGATATCTATTATCATATTCTAAAAAATCACTTAATAGTCCTAAATAACCAACACTACTCTTTAACAAATCAAGAGTATCTTTATCAACATATTTTCCTTTTATAATATTAATAGGTAAGAATGTTGCCCTTCCTAAATTATTTTCTTTTAAATAACGAATAGCACTTTTGATAGAAAACTCATCTTCTGCTACTAAAAAGTTTTTATTTGATAAAGATACAACATCAAGAGCTTTTTGATATTTTTTATCAATTTTAATTAAATTAATTAGAGCATCAACTATACCAGTTATAGATGGATTATCTAAAATTCTTTTTACATTAGAATTTAAATAAACATTACTTGCTATATTACTTTTTAATATATCAAGGCGATTTTTAAGTTCTAAATTCTCTTTATTTTTTAAATTATATTCTCTTAAAGTCGTTTCCTTTTTAGATTTTAATAAATTTATTGAATCAATTAAATTATTTAAAAATTTTTCTAATTCTTCTTTTCTTATTAGTATCTTTTCTTTTTCTTGTTCTAAGACTTTAAGATCTTTTTCTATTATTAAATTTCTTTCTTTTAAATATTCAATATTTTCATATACTTTAATATCTTTAGCATTATATTTTTCACGTTCTTTAGAAAGTATTCTCTTACTATTAATTTCTTCTTTTTCTTTATTTTTACCAATTAATAGATTATTTTTTTCTTGAATTAATTTTGATAGTTCTAATTCTTGTATTTTTAAAGTTTCTATTTTCGGATCATTTAACAAAGTATTTAAGTGAACCAATTCTTCTTCTTTATCTTTTTTATTCCTTTTTAATTCTTGATATTCTTGATTAAAAATTTTAATTTCTTTGGTAAGAAGAGAAATCTCTTTTGTTTCCAAGTCTTTTTTAATATCTAAATATTTTATGGCTTTATCTCTTTGAATTTTTAATGGTTCTAATCGATCTTCTACTTCTTTAATAATATCATTTATTCTTTCTAAATTTAAATTAGTTTTATCTAGTTTTTTTAAAGCTTCTTCTCGACGTTTTTTATATTTTAAAATACCAGCTGCCTCTTCTATTACAAGACGTCTTTCTAAGGACGAATTGGAAAGAATTTTTGCAATTTCTCCTTGTCCTATTATATTAAAAGAATCTCTTCCTATACTACTATCTAAAAATAAATCAACTATATCTTTTAATCGACATTTTTCACCATTTAAAAAATATTCATTGTCTCCCGTTTTATATAGTCTTCTTTTAACTGATACATTGTCATATGGAATATTTAAATAGTGATCATGATTATCAAAAGTTAAAGAAACACTTGCAACATGCATTGGATTTCTATCTTTAGATCCGCCAAAGATTACATCTGCCATTAAATTATCTCCTCGAAGAGACTTTACTGATTGTTCACCTAAAACAAATCTTATTGCATCGACAATATTACTTTTACCACTTCCATTTGGTCCAACAATACAAGTTATATTATTATCTAAATTCAAAGTTATCTTATCAGCAAAAGATTTAAATCCTGATACCTCTATTTCTTTTAAATACATGTTACACACCATACTTTCTTTAATATTGTATCATAGAATTTATAAAAAAAAAAGAACTTTGAAGTACTTTCCAAAGCTCTTTTATTTCATCATAGTCTTTCTAGAATATATACAAAATTATCATTTTCCATTATATCAACAGTAGTTGAAATTTGAAGAAGTTTCTCTTCATTAATATCTAATTGAGATACATTTTTTATAACGGATTCAACAACCGATTCTCCATTTGATTTTTTAACAATAACTTTTAAATCACTTTCTTCTAATACATGACCAGAAACATTTTTTATAGTCAGAAAAATATCATATGATATATTTGTTTTTTGTACTCTTGAGTTTATTACATCCAATTCTTTTACTTCCTTAGTATCTTCAAAGTTAATATTTTTTTCTTTCAAAACAACAATTTCTTTATCTTGATTATCTACTATTGGCTTTTTTCTATTTTCCTTTTTATTAAATGTTATTATGGTTCCAAATATAATACCAAGTCCAATTATAAGTATAATAATTGATATGATTATTTTTTTATTTTTCATACTCTTATCCTTCCTAATTATATTTTTTTAATTAACAAGTTGATCCAACATAATGTTTTCCTTTTCCTCCATATCCTGAGATTGTATTAAAAGTTCCACCGTTTATTGTTATTGAACCAGATGAACAATCATAGGTTGCCCAATTTTTTCCATTAATATTTCCACCTGTGATTGTTGCTGAAGCATCGTTTATAATTTTAACTCCGTCGACTGTTTCTCCTTTGATTGTTCCATTTGATATACTTGCTGTTCCATGATGTAGCATTACTCCAATGATATGTCCTGTAATGGTTCCACCTTTTATTATTGCTTTACTTCCGGATCCTCCAACATAAATTCCATTAGATGCATTTGATGTTATAGTACCACCACTAACTGTTAATTGTGAAGTACCAGCAACATTGAAAACAACATTATCAGTTCCGGATGCTGTGTAAGTTCCACTTTCTACTGTAATTATAGAACTACCCTCGCTTCTTACTATTGTATTTCCCTTAATAGTTCCACTTTTTAAAGTAAATGTACTACTTCCCGTTATCTTAAAGGCATCTGCCCCTGTTGAAGTTAATGTTTTAGAATTTAAATTCATTATAATATTTTTATTATTAACCGTTACAGCACTTGAAATACTGTTATTGACCAATAATTCTACAGTTCCACCACTACTTGCGGCATTAACTCCTGCTTGAATACTTGCATAATCTTTACTATTTGTACGAGAAACTCCCAATTTTGATTCTACATTACACGTTCTATCAATGGTAGTTTCTGGGTAGGCAAACGTTACCGTAATTGTACTTGTACCGGTATTAGTACTACTTGCTGTTAAGGTTGTATTATTAACTGTTATTTTTGAAGCATCGGATGTTCCATAAGATAGTGTTGCTCCATCAGCACCAGATATTGATATAGAACCAGTGTGACCTCTATATATACTACTTGTACAAGTTATCCCAGGATTTCTAACCGGATTTTGAATCCAATGAGCATAAAACGTCTTGCTAGTTGTGACATTCCATGTATAAGAATTAACGCTAGTTCCTCCAGTTCGTTCTGTGTACCATCCATCAAACGTATAACCTTCTCTTACAGGAACATAATTATTAAAGTGTGCACAGGATGATCCCATTGCAACCCTTAATGTTAATGAACTACCACCATTTATAGTTCCACCATTTGGATCTAATATTGCTGCATAATTTACAGGTGGTATTTGTTGCCATACTGCATATAATGTATGATCTCTTTTTTGGAAAACTTTATCTTCACTGGATATATAAAAATTATCATTTGAAGAATTAACTTCATCATCATATATTTTTATCCAATTTATATCTATTCCGGAATTATTTGTATCTAAATATATACCATTAAATCTATCATAACTTGAATTAAATGTTATAATACTTTTTTGAGTTGCTGTTGATCTTGCTGGAAAACTTACTTCAGCAAGATCGACATTATTCATAGTTTTAAATTTAACTTTTAATGTATTATCAGAATAATTACTTCTTAATTTCATAAAAATGGTATATTTTTTATTAGGAATCATAACTATATCATCACAATTGTTACTTAACATCTTTCCATCTTGTAAATATTGTTCAGACCAACATGACTTATTTTGACGATAATCTCCACCATTCTTTAATATACTATCTGTCCAACCAACAAAATTGTAACCATTTCTTGTTGGAAAAGGCAACTCTCCATATTTATTATTATAAAGAACTGTTTTAGAAGTTTTTGATACACTACCACCATTAGCATCAAATGTTACCGTATACGCTTCAAGAACTTCTGTAGACCAATTGGTGCTTGTTGCATTATAATTGGTTCCTTCAGCTTGATAGACAGTTATATTAACTCGTCCAAGCTTTTTTGTAATTAACTTCGCACTGGTATTTCCAACATCACTTACGATTAATACTGATTGATTACTACTTTCTACTGAAATTGTTCCATCACCTGTACATTCATATAATAATGTTTGAGTTGCATTTGATGGATATGTTAATTCTGGTTTTTCTTTTATTCTGCATGTTGCATTTCCTTTTGAAATACTACATGTTTTAGTTCTATTACTTGTCACATTACTACCACTTGACCATTGATAATTACTATTTAAGGTTAATGTAGTACTATAACTTCCAACATTTTTGCCTGTTATGGCTTGATTTGTGTAACCTCCACTTGTTTTAGCCGCAAGTAATGTTTGAGTATTTCCATTATACGATGCACTATTACAATTTGGTTCATTTATTCCTTGCCTTGCTATGCTACAACTAAATGTTTTATTTCCTGTTGTATTATCACTCCATCTATATCCACTTGTTAAACTTGCTGTTATAGTATATGTTCCAGCATTTGTTTGATTATATCCTGATAAAGTATATCCAGTTCCTGATGTTACACTTGTTAATTGCTGAGAACTTCCTGTATATGTTCTTGCTACA
>ONSF01000021.1 GCA_900320425.1 uncultured Eubacteriales bacterium
GTACTCAAGAGGCTGAAGAGGCTCCCCTGCTAAGGGAGTAGATCGGGTTAAACTGGTGCGAGGGTTCAAATCCCTCCTGCTCCGCCAATATGAAATTACCTTGAATTGTCAAGGTTTTTTTTGTTTTTTGGAAATTAGTCGCTTCCTTTTTTTTAAATATTAATCTAATATAATAGGGAGGAAAGATGACAAAAGTATTTACAAATAAAGAATTTATAGAAAAATGTAAATGGTTAGTAAATTCAGTTCCAAATGTATATCACTCAGAAAACGGTACTTGGTGTACACTTCATAATGGATATTGGTGGATGGATTGTGTTGTGTCTATTAAAGGACTTTTATGGGGGTTTAAGGCTGATAAAAATAAAGCTCATGGAGGAGCAGTTTATCTATCTAATGGAGTAGCTGATTTTGGTGCAAATGAAGGAATTGATTATTGTATCGATAAAAGTCGTGATTTTAAAAATATTATTCCTGGAGAATACTTATGTATGAAGGGAACTAAATATAATCATGCAGGAATATATCTTGGAGATGGATGTGTATTTGAATGTACAACAGGATGGAATGCAAGACGTTGTATCATATCTTCAATTGATTCAGATGGAAACAGATATTATCAGGGAGTAAAAAATAATGCTAAATGGACCTATCACGGGAAACTTAAATATATAGATTATAAAGATAATAGTTATAAAGAAAGAGTTAAAGAACTTCAGAGAATATTAAATGAACAATATCATTGTAATTTGAAAGTTGACGGTTCATTTGGACCAAAAACTAGTCGTCTTTGTATGGATCATTATTTATATTTTAAAAAGAACGCTCCAATTCATATTAAATGGCTACAGGAAAGATTAATACTACTGGGATATTCATGTGGAAAAAGTGGAGTAGATGGAAGTTTTGGATATGATACTTTAAAAGCTGTAAAAAAATTTCAAAAGGACAAAAAATTAGATGTAGATGGATATGTTGGAGCAAATACCAGCAAAAAATTAGTTGAATAAGATAAAAATATGATTTGTTTTTATCTTTTTCTTTAAGAAATGGTTTTATTTTTTGTAAAATTATTGTATAATAGCAAAGAAAAGGAGAGAAGTAAAAATGAAAATATTATCAGTAAATTGTGGTAGTTCCTCTTTAAAATTTAAAATGTATGAAATGCCTGAAGAGGAAGTATTAATATCAGGACTTTTTGAAAGAATAGGTGAAAAGGCTTCTGAATATACAATAAAACTTAATGGAGAAAAATATAGTAAGGAAGTAGAACTTCCAAATCATAAAATTGCCTTTGAAATTTTAGTTGATGAATTAAAGAAAAATAATATTATTAAGAAATTAGATGAAATTAAGGGAGTTGGGCATAGAATTGTTCAAGGTGGAGATTACTTTGATAAAACGGTTATTGCAAGTGATGATGTTGTTGCAAAAATAGATGAATTAGCAACTCTTGCGCCACTTCATAATAAAGCAGCAATAACTGGTATAAATGCTGCAAAAGAAGTAATTCCTAATGCAACTGAAACGGTTGTATTTGATACTGCATTCCATCAAACAATTGAACCAGTAAACTTTCTTTATGCGGTTCCTTATGAATGGTATACTGACTATAAAGTAAGAAAATATGGAGCACATGGTACAAGTCATAAGTATATCGCATCACGACTTAATGCTTTACTAGGTAGAACTAATACAAAATTAATTACATGTCACATTGGAAGTGGAGCAAGTGTGTCTGCTATAAAAGATGGAGTTTGTATTGATACATCAATGGGACTTACTCCAAATGCTGGACTTATTATGGGAACTCGTTGTGGAGACGTTGATACTTCAATTTTAACTTATATGATGCAAAAGAAAGATATTAGTCCCAAAGAAATGGATACTATTCTAAATAAGAAAAGTGGACTTTTAGGAATATCAGGAGTATCAAATGATTCAAGAGATATTGAAGAAGGAATTGCTAAAGGAAATGAAAGATGTGTTCTTGCTCAAAAAATGTATGTTGGAAAAATTATTGACTATATAGCTATGTATTATTTTGAATTAGGTGGAGTAGATGCCATTGCATTCTCTGCCGGAGTTGGAGAAAATTCAATTCGTACTAGAATGGATATTATGGAAGGATTAAAAGTATTAGGAATTGTTCCTGATGTTGATGCCAATAATTCTCGTGGAGAAGAAAAACTAATTACAACAAATGACTCTAAAGTTCCAGTATATGTTATTCCAACTGATGAAGAATTAATGATTGCAAGAGATACTTATAATTTATGTAATTAGATTGGAAAAATTTATGTATAAAGAAATATATGAAACTATAAAAGAATTTAATAAAATTATTTTAGCTCGTCATGTTGGACCAGATCCTGATGCTATGTCAAGTACTATGGCTTTAAGAGATAGTATCTTGTTAACATTTAAAAAAAAAGAGGTATATGTAGTTGGAAGTGGAAGTAGTCGATTTACATACTTTGGTAAACTTGATAAAGTAGATGATATGAAAGATGCTTTATTAATTGTATTAGATACTCCGGATATTAGAAGAATAGATGGAGTAAATCTTTCTGATTTTAAAAAAATTGTTAAAATTGATCATCATCCTTTTGTAGAAAAGTATGGTGATATTGAACATATCGATGATACGGCTTCAAGTGCTGCTGAATTAGTTTTAGAGTTAATTAATGAAACACCACTTATGATGAATAAACAAGTTGCAGAAAAACTTTATCTTGGAATTGTAAGTGATACGAATCGTTTTATGTTTAATAACTCAACTAGTAAAACTTTTAGAAAAGTTTCAAATTTAATTGATGAATATCATTTAGAAATAGATAAATTATATGAACCTCTTTACTTAAGACCTTTATCAGAAGTTAGATTTGAAGGATATATTGGACTTAATTTGAAAATAACCGAAAATGGCGTTGGATACATAAAATTATCTAACGATTTACTAGAAGAATTTCACGTTGATTCAGCAAGTCCCGGAAATATGATAAATAATTTTAATTATATTGAAGAAGTATTAATTTGGATATTTTTCACTGAAGATATTAAAAATGAAAATGTAAGAGTATCAGCACGTTCTAGGGGACCAATTATTAATGAAACTTTGGCTCATTATAATGGTGGTGGTCATAAATATGCAAGTGGTGCTAGAATTAAAACAATAGATGATGCAAATGTAATTATTCAAGAATTAGATTTATTGTGTAAAAAGTATAAAGAAGGTGATTCTTTTGAAAATTAATAGTGCAAAACTAGATTTAATTGCTGTTCGTCGCAGTCAATATCCAAGTGATGGAAAACCAGAATTTTTATTAGTTGGTAGAAGTAATGTTGGAAAAAGTAGTTTTATAAATACTATGTTAAATCAAAAAAATTTGGCAAGAACTTCAAGTCGTCCTGGAAAGACTCAAACTTTAAATTTTTATCTTGTAAATGATAACTTCTATATTATTGATGTACCGGGATATGGATATGCGGCTGTAAATCATGAACAACAAAAGAAAATGGGACTTATGATAGAAGAATACTTAGAAAAAAGAGAAGAACTGAAACGCGTATTTATGCTAGTTGATTTTCGAATTAAGCCAACAGAAAATGATATTATGATGTATGAGTTTTTAAAATACTATCATATTCCAGTTACAATCGTCATAACAAAAGCAGATAAAGTATCATCATCAAAAAAAGCAAGAAACTTAAAAGTTATTAAAGATACTTTAAATTTAGCGGTAGGTGATGACTGTGTTTTATTCTCAAGTGTTAATAAAACAGGGCAAGAAGAAATATTAAAAATATTAGAAAATTATGTAATTGAAACAATTTGATTGACAAAACCTTTATTTTATCTTAAAATTATATTGACAATAGATAGGAGGAATATAATGGGAATGGATAAAATAAAAGGTTTTTTTGGTGGAAGCAGCGATGAACCTAAGGAAAATAACAATGATATTAATGAAAATGAATTTTATGAGGCAAAAGCATTTCAAGATAGTTCGAAAGATAGTAAGATGATTCTATTTGAACCACGTGCTTATTCAGAAAGCCAACAAATTGCTGATTATTTAAAAAAGCGAAATGCTGTTGTTGTAAACTTAAAAAGAGTAACACCTGATCAAGCAAAACGCATTGTCGATTTTTTAAGTGGAACATTGTATGCAATTAATGGAGGACTTCAGAAGTTAGGATCTGGAATATTTTTGTGTACTCCAAACAATGTAGATGTCGAAGGAAGTATTACAGACGAGAACAAAGAAAAAAATGCTAAAAAAGAAATAAAAGAAGAGGAAGAAGAAGTAGATTGGTGACTTCTTTTTTTTTAAAAATACTTGTATTAATTTTTTTTTAATGTTATAATTTATTTAGACTAGAGAGGTGCTTTATGAAAGATAAAAAAAATTTATTACTATTATTACCAATTTTAGTATTTGTTGGAACATTTTTTCTAATATCAAAATTAGATAAAAGATCTTATGCAATAAATTCAGATACAGCCGAAGTTGCAAGTGTAATACCAGAAGGTACGGTTTATAAAATGATAAGAAAAAATACTTATAGTTGGCATTTAATTACCCATAATTTTAGTGAAACAACTTCAACTAATGCATCAGGTACGAAACTTTTGGAAACTAGAAATGAAATTGATGGATCTAAATATAAAGCTGTTACTTATTGTGCAAGTGAAGGGCAACGTTTACTTCAAGCTAATTCAAGAACAAGATATTCTATTGATAGTTCTAAGGTTAAAAGTTTAAATAAAGCTCAAAAAACAAAATTAAAAACCGTTATGCCTTATATGTATCCATATGTTAATTTAGGTGCATCTTCAAGTGATGCTAACACTTTAAAAGCTTTATTAAAAAGTGATAAAGGATTAAATGCAGGAGATTATGATAACTATCATTTTGATGATTTAAATGTTAATGAAGCAATTACAGCAGTTCAAGCAGCAATTTGGAATATTCAAAAAAAACATACTGATGTATATTTTGCATATAGAATGACAATATCTAGTTTTGGAGCTTTTGATTCTTGTAGTGATTATCATGATAATAAAATTTTGACAACTGAAGAAGAAAGTTGGTGGAATAAAACAGAATGTGATGCTAAACGTGGTAATTTTTATAAATATGTTGTAAAACACACTAAAGATAGTAATACGGAGAATAGAATTAATACTTTAATAAATTGGTATATAAATATATTACCAGAAAAAGTTGCTAGTTCAACTGTAACTGAACATTTTGATTTACAAGATAGTTCTTTTTCTGGAAACACTTTAACAGCAACATTTGATACTAATATTACTTCCTATGATATTATTTTTACAAGTGAAGCTGGTGATGAATTATTAGCTGCAAATAATGCAAGTGGAAATACATTTACTATTAATAATATTGATCCTAGTGTAAAAATGGTTAATGTAGAAGTTAGATCAAAAACAATGAAACCTCAAGTATTTTATTATATAGCATCGTCTGGACAAGATTTTATTGGACTTGAAAAATCATATTATACAAGAAAAGAAAAATTTAATATTCAAAAATCCGAAGAATTTGGAAATATCATTATTTATAAAGTTGGAAACAAAGCGATTAATGTAGAAGTAAAAGATAATAATGGGACGGAGTTTGATGTATCAGAATGTGGAGGTGCTGCAACAAGTTGTTTGTCAAATGCTAAATTTGAATTATATTATCAAAATAAAACAAATTTAATTGATAGAATAGAAACAAATTATTCTGATTTAACAACTGTTACATTTAATAATTTACCTCTTGGTACTTATTATTTAAAAGAAACTCAACCAGCAGATGGTTATGATTTATATCTAAATGGTACAAGTTTAACTGATCGACCAGTTGATAGTGAAGGATTTATAGTAATTGAGTTAACTGGAAATGGACTTGGAACTCAAACTAAAGCTGTTGTTGTTAATAATGAATCAACAAAATTATGTGTAGAAAAAATAGATAGCGCTAATCCAAATAAGGTGTTAACCGGTGCAACTCTTGAAATAGAAGACATTGATGGAAATGTTTTAACATCTTTTACAACAAGTGAAGAAGAAGGAAGTTACTGCTTTGATCCAACTCATCATGGATCTCTTCAAACTGGATCATTTTTTATAAGAGAAATTCAAGCACCTCGAGGATTTAGTCTTGATTCTAAAAGATATCATTTTATAGTTGGTCATGGAGAAAGTGGAATTTCAAGCCTTGATGATATTGGTTCTTATAAAACTTTAACAGTAACAAATAATAAAATAACTTTAGTTAATAAAAAAGGATTTACGATGACAAAATCTGATTTAACTGATGGAGCATGTGTTACAGGAGCTAAATTAACTATTAAAAATAGTTCAGGAAATGTTGTAACTAGTTGGATTTCAACTTGTAAAGATTCAAATGGACAAGGAGAAGATTCTCATACTGTTCCTGTTTGTATTACAGAAGATGATCAAAATGATTATGCAAGTAGAAATGAAGCTTGTTTAACACCTGGTACATATACTTTAGTAGAAGAAATTCATCCAGATGGATATGCAACTGCAGAAAGTATGGAATTTACTGTAGCAAATGATGGAAAAATAACAGGATCAGGAGATATGAAAGATGCTCCAATTGAAGTATGTATTTATAAGGTTGCAAAGGATAGTAAAGACCCGCTTGTAGGAGCAGAGTTTGAAGTATACAAAAAAATATCTCAAGATGGTGAGTCTGATAAATTAGAACTATACAAATCATTCGTATCATCAAAAGAACCTTGTATTCCATATTTCCCAGTAGGAGAATATGTTGTAAAAGAAACAAAAGCACCAGATGGGTATGTTTTACCTGATGATAATGAAACTGAAATAGTTGTTAAAGATATGGCTGGACATCAAGATTTTTATATAGAAGATGAACCTTATGTACCTAAAACAGATATGAATTATTCACAACTTATAATTATTATTGCATCAATATTTATGATGGTTGGTCTAGGACTCGTTGGTTACTATGGATACAAAAAACAACATCAATAAAAGTGAGACCTTACTTTTTATAGTAGGGTCTCTCTTGTTAGTTATATCTTTTCTTTTGTTTCATTATGAAAAAATATTAGAGGTATCTAATGATATATATAATTCAATTCAATCAGAAATTTATAAAGAATCTACATCAAGTAATAAAATATCAGTAAATGTTAATGTTAACTATGTAGAAACTAATGATACTAATCAAGTTATTAAAGAAAAAAAATATACTCCAAATTATATTGGATTTATAGAAATAGATAAAATAAATTTAAAACAAGGATTTTTAGCTAAAGATAACTATTATAATCAAGTAGACTATAATATTCAAGTTTTAAAAATTTCTGATTATCCAGATGTATTAGGTGGAAACTTAATCTTAGCATCACATTCAGGAAATAGTAGTATATCCTATTTTAAAAAACTATATAAAGTAGAACTTGGTGATATTGCTAAGATATATTATAATTCTAATTTATACCAATATAAAGTAGTTAATATTTATAAAGAAATTAAAGATGGAAGTGTAAATATTTATAGAGATTTTAATAAAACAACTTTAACTTTAATTACTTGTTCAAAAAATGATAAAGAACATCAAACGATCTATATTTTAGAATTAATTGGAGTAGAAAGTTATTAAGGAGGATTACATGAATTATCCATTTATAATAAGTAGTATTTTAATTACTATATGTTTTCTAGTAATTTTAATTTTAAATTTAGAAAATAAGAATAAAATTATTAATTATTCTTTTATGATAATTAGTATAGTAGAAATAATACTTATTGTCTTTAGAGATAATAGTTTTATATATGAATTCTTAAAAGCAATGATAACTTATATTTGGTATCCTAATTATTTAATATTTATAATAATTTTACTTATTAGTATAATTACATTTTTAATTACTTTAATAAAAGAAAGAGATAAAGTAAATAAAATTTTAAACTATATTTTATTTTCTATATGTTTTTCTTGCTATTTAATATATTTAGATTTAAATATAGATGTAAGTTTATATAGTAATTTATATTCTACTAAAAGTTTAATTATTTTAAGAATAATATCTATTACATTTATTATATGGATAATTATAAAATTAATATTAAGAATAAGAGGTAAAAAGAATGAAAAGTAGGTATTTGTATATGAAATTTGTGGGGCTTTTATTGGTTATAGTTGGATTTAGTTATTCAATTACAAGTTTTAACAATTTCTTTTCTTATATTTTTAGGACAAGAATATTTCCAGAAAATTTAAATATTTATATAATATCAATTGGACTTATTGTTCCTTTATTTACATTTTTATTTGGGGTATATTTTTACTTTTATACTGATTTTAATATAAATAAAATTAATAAGTTTATCTTTATTAGTAATATAATTATGTTAATAATAGGATTTTCTATGTTAAGTTTTAAATATATAGATATTCCAAATAAGTATATAATATTTCAAATTTTTGAGTTTTTACATATATCTTTATCACCATGTTTAATAATTCTTTCAATACTTGGAATAATAGGTTGTTTTAAATATAAATATTAATATTTAATTTACAATCTTTTACACTCATTTACAAATAATGTTTGACTAGTTATTGAAAATTTGTTAACATAGACAATGTGCATAAAAAAATAAATGTGCATAAGAGGTGTAAAATATAGTATATGAATACAAAAAATAAATTAAATTGTTTTGTGTTTAGCAATTTAATTGTAGGTTTTCTAACTTTAAATCTTATGGAGAATAATTCTTCTCAAGTTTTAATGATGAAAACATCAAATACAACATTAAATAAGATTTATGAGAAAGGAAATGTAGTGGAAACAGTATCGGTTCCAGATACGATAATTAGTAGTGAAGCATTAAGTACAAATGTCACTCATATTAGTTTAAAATCTAATAATACTTATCAAAATAGTTCTTATGAAAAGCCTAGTTATAATAGTTTAACTGGTAATAATTTAGTTAATTATGCTAAAAAGTTTTTAGGACTAAGATATGTTTCAGCCGGAAGATCTCTTGCAACTGGAACTGATTGTAGTGGATTTACAAGTTTAATTTATAAAGAATTTGGAATTTCTTTAGGTACTACAGTAAGAAGTCAAGTTTATAGTGGAACTTATGTAAGTAAATCAGATTTAGAGCCAGGAGACTTAGTTTTCTATAGTTATGGATCAAATCCTTCACATGTTGCAATTTATATTGGAAATGGATTAATTATTCATGAATCAAATCCAAGAGATGGTGTTAAAATAAGCTCTGTAAATATTATGAATTATATTACAGCAAGAAGAGTGATTACTTCAAATATTACAACTAAAAATAATAATGAGGAAGTTAAACCTGTTTTACATGAGAAAAAAGAAGAAGTTAAGGTTGAAACCAAAACGGAAGATAATGTTCTTGAAAAAGAAGTAGTAAAAGATAATAAAGTTCAAAATGTAAAAGAAGAAATAAAATCGATTGATAAAAAGGAAAATCAAGTAAAAGAAGAAATAAAAAAACAAGAACAAAAAGAAGTAAAAGAAATTAAAGAAGAAGTAAAAGAAGAAAGTAAAACAGAAGAAAAAAAAGAAGTAAAAGAAGAAAGCAAAACAGAAATAAAAAATGAACAAAAAGAAGAAAGTAAAACAGAAACAAAAAAAGAAGAGGCAAAAAAAGAGGTTTCTAATGAAGTTAGTCTTGAATTAGAAAAATAAAAAAAATTAAATTGGGTATTGTAAAACAAAAAAAAATGTTATATAATATCCATGTAATTTGTTCCAGTAGCTCAGCTGGATAGAGCAATGCCCTTCTAAGGCATCGGTCCGGGGTTCGAATCCCTGCTGGGACACCATTTAAAAATATTCTTGAATTATTTCAAGTTTTATGAAAGAAATTAGAAAAATCTAGTTTCTTTTTTCTTGCTATTTATATCTATTTGTAATATAATATTATATATAAGATAGGAGAATAGTTATGGAAGAACCTAAATTAATAAAGCAAATGAGTTTAACTGATAAAGCTATACAAAGACAAAAGAAAATATTAATAGTTGCTGTTATGTTTGTTGTTACTTTATTTATAGGAAGTAGCTATGCATTGCTTACTAATTTTGA